>JASMLX010000055.1 GCA_030748495.1 Candidatus Poribacteria bacterium
AGCCATAAATCATCTGCTTTCCAGAAGCGGTAGTCCCATTTTGGACTCTATTTTTGCTCGTACAAGGAGGACAAATTTGATGTTTTAGGATCTTCAAAAGAAACAAATTTTAGACTTTATAAAAGAGTCTTATCCGTTAACATTTGACACTACCAGAAAAATAAAGATAGAAAAAATGGCATAGAGAAGAAGACGATTCTCCAGAGAATTCAAAGTAAAAGTGGCATTAGGCAGGAGTTTCGCAGTTTAGTTAAATAAGTTATACAACTTCACACCATCAATTTTCCAAGGAGTGGTTTATGTCGAGACATTTGTGTACAGTGGACTTACATAAAGCATTTTTACCAGCAAGCAGCATTAGGTATACCGGATTAGCTTTGTCAGAAGTCAGTCCAGTTCAAATATCTCATGATAGTGTTAGTCATTGGCTGCGGGCGACAAGACAAACCCCGAATATGGTCTGGAACGAGGCCTCAAAATTCATAGATAAAAAATCTTCTTGTTTATTAATTTGTGATGATACCAGACTAGCAAAGAAACACAGCCAAAAGATTGAGTTGGTAGGTGACCAATATTCGGGCGCAGAAGATGATGTTGTCGCAGGAATAGGTTGAGTTAATTTAGTCTGGTCTGGAATAGATGAAGAGCAAACCATTCCAGTTGATTACTTACTGATAAAGAAACCGATGGTAAAACAAAAAACACTCACTGTTGTGATCTGCTTTCTCTAGCAAAATCTAGGGGAATTAACCCGCAAGCTGTTGTGTTTGAGGCATGGTATGGCAGTTTAAAAAATTTAAAATCGGTTAGAGACCATGGCTGGATTTGGCTAACTAATCTTCGCCAAAATCGTAATGTTAGTTTAGAGCTATTGTCAATTCCCGAAGAAGGACTAGAAGTTCACCTGCGAGGATATGGTTGGATCAGGGTATTCAAGTTTGTGGCTAAAAATAGCCGCATTGATTATCTAGCCACAAAGATGGAAAATCCAACACGATCGCAAATCGAAAGAATTATGCACGAAAGGTGGTCAGTAGAGGTTGATCATCGAGAATTGAAACAAACTGGTGGAATTCAGCGTTGCCAGTCTGGCTCGAGTCGTTCGCAAAGAAACCACATTTGCCTGTCGATACTAGCATGGTTAGAAAAACATAGGCGAAGGCTGCAGGAAAAAATTAGTTTTTATACTCCAGACTGGAATGCGATCACAGGTGCTATTAGTAGTGAAATCAATACTATTTTAGCAACTCGCTAATCCATTACTGCGAAACTCCTGTTAGAAACACTCAAAGAACAATTGATAATCTCTCAATTGGCTCAAAAATATGATCTTCACCCTAATCAAGTCAGCGCCTGGAAGAAGTTGGCAAAAGAAGATTTGGTCGAAGTATTTGGTCTGCGTAGCAAGAGGATGAACCAGAAGCTTTGATGGCATCATTGTACCAAAAGATTGGTTGGCTCGAAATTCAGCTTGACTGACTCAAAAAAATCTGCCTTTTTCAACAAATAAGAAGCGAATGACGATCAAAAACATGAGGTTCTGAGTATCAAAGATCAATCTACATTGTTGGATATGGCAGAATTGAGCTACTACTAGGTAGCCTCCAGAAAAGTCGGAGGAAAATGTCAAACTGATAATATCTAGACCATCCCTATTATGGGTCTCATAAGATGATAACGGTATTGAAAAGACTTGGAGATGAAGTCAACAGAAAACAAACAACGATTCCAGCAAAGGGTCATAGGATTTATCCGTATCTGTTGAAAAATCGAGTCATAGAAATGGTGAATGCAGGTCTGGTGCTCGGCTATTACATACATCCCAGTCTATCGAGGCTTCTTCTATGTGGTTGCCGTGATGGCAGATCTTCAACTCTATGTATTCATCATTTTGTGTACAGGCATTGGAAGAAGCCTTTTCATTCGGAAAAGCAGAAATCTTCAATACGAATCAAGGTTCTCAAGACACCTCAAATCCATTGGTTTTAATTCTCAAATCCAAAGAGATTCAAATTAGTTTGAATGAAAAAGGAAGATGTCTAGATAATATTTGGCTGGAGAGATTGTGGAGGTCGGTCAAACGAGAAGACATTTATCTTCGAGAATATCGAGGAGGAAATGAACTCTATCAGGGAGTTCATAAATATTTTCATCATTACAATTTTCAACGCTCACTTCAGGTGTTAAGCTCTCAAACACCGTCTGATATTTTCAGACCAAATGCAATGTGGTAGAGTCCACTTAAACTTGGACGATTTTTACTCCTGCCAATGGGGGCTACCTCACTTTGTGGTGGAATCGGCGCTAACCCGGACAACCAAACGCATATATGCACCGAACCGCCGACAAGTTGTTTGACGATGACTATCTGTAGAGTGTGCTGGTTGAAGGGCACCACCAACTACCACTGGTGACGATGAATTCTATGACAATATATGGGTCGGACTCGAAGATAGCTTATACGCAGGTAAGGGGAGGCTAGCAACCTCCAATGCCGATGTTCACTCTTAATTAGGCGTCGAGGGTGGAGGTTGCTTCGCTAACAAGCCGGGTGATTTTGCAATTTAGGTAAAACATAATGATTCATCACTGGTGCAAGATCAGAATCCTGTCAATTGTCAACCGTCGATTTCAACGTTTTCAATCTATCAAGGGACTGCTCAAATTGTTGATACTCTTCAACCGCATTCTGATTGGAAATCACTTTGTTTGAGTCTTTTTCCTTGAGCTCAGCGATTTGCTCTCCAAACAGGCGTCGTTGGTAGACTACCGCCGAGGTCAAGGCACCTCGATCCGTCCGTTTTGTATCCCCTTCGCCGAGAACACCATGCACCGGTTTTTGGCTGTGGCTGTATTCGATTGCCTGGCGAAACAGCGTTGTTGCCGTATCTGTGTCACCCCGTTTCCACTGAATATATCCATCGAGATAGTAGGCCTCTACCGCTTTGAAGTTGAGTTGTCGTACCATTGAAAAGTATTTCGACGCCCTCTCGAGATCGCCTTTGGCTAGGACAACCGTGCCGAGTTGCAAGAGGGAGCCACTCTCTTCAGGATTAATAGCCAAGGCGCGCTGTAACACCTGCTCTGCTGCATCAAGATCGAAAAGATCGCCCACATCAGGGCAGGCATAGATCGAGCCGATCTGAAGATTCCCGCGGAGGCTTTGCGGATTTATCTCAACCAAACGTTGGAACTGTATCAACGCACGCGAATAGTCCCTTAGCTCGAATAAACAGTTGCCCAGATAGTAAGTTGAGTCCTCGTGATTTGGATCAATCGATAATGCCTCACGGAAGAGGTCAGTAGCTTTTTCCCAGTTTCCTTCTACCTTCATTGTTTGTGTGGCCTGGCGATAGGTTTCCCAGAATTGCCGTACCTGTTCGCGTTTCGATTGCGAATTACGTAATTCGTTGGTTTGTTGTCCTGTTACGGAGGTTTGAACTGCCTGCCAGCCCTTTCCTTCTGTAATTTTAATGATCTGTTTGGTAGGAATTAAGGTCAGTTCCTGATTGACCCCGCTGGGCCAATCAACCCTCAGTGAATCAATTACCGTCGCTTCTCCACATCCAAAGATAGCCTCCGGTGCATTCTGAGAGAGGTAAGATGATCCTGCTCCCACTTCGTGGGTTTGATGGTCTTCACCGATAGTCGCTGTCAGCCTGGCGCCGATACCCCATCGGTTGCTCTGTATGCCCTCCAGCCGCACCTTGAGCCAGTAATTGGCATTGCCGCCATCGTTGCGCAACAATTTTGGCCGCGCGCTATGATTGACGATGAAGATATCGACATCGCCATCGTTGTCGTAATCGGCAAATGCAGCACCGCGTCCAACCCATTTCTCCTGAAACACATCTCCGCTGACGGCCCCCACTTCAAAGAATCCCTCTTCACCGTTGTTCCAAAATAAACTATCCCGCATCGGGGTAAGGTGCTTGGGATTATCGGGCTGCTGCAGTGTGCTGCCGTTGACGGTAAGGAGATCCAGACGTCCATCATTGTCATAATCAAAAAAGGCTGTTCCCCAGCCGACGTAGTCAAGGGCGATCTGCCCAAGTCCGTAGGCATCTGCCATATCCGTAAAGCGTAGAGGATGAACTCGGCTTTGGGCTTGCTTCCCTGTGCCTTGAGGCGAAGAAATCTCACCCAGGCTAACCGGAGGTTGGGTTGAAGGTAAACCTGACATTTCTGTCAGCAGGTTGTTATAAAGTGCATTTTCTTGCGCGACCCAGTGGGTGACAAAGAGATCCAGATCGCTATCGTTATCCCAATCTCCAATTGCTAACCCCATGGCACCGCGGTAGTCGGCCACCCATGCTTCATGGCTAACATCGGTGAACGTTCCATCGGCTTTGTTGCGGTACATTACGTTGTCCGATACATCGTTGGCAACGTAGAGATCTGCCCATCCGTCGTTGTTGTAGTCGCCCCAAGATGCTGAAAGGCTACGCCCGGAGGGATTATCGACACCCGCTTGCTGGGCGACCTCCGTCAGCGTTCCATCGCCGTTGTTGTGGTAGAGAAGGTTTCGTACCGAGGAGTAGGAGGATGGGTTCAGTGTAGCTGGGGTTACCGCTTCGTACTGCTGAAATATACGTGTCAGATCGTCGGGATCGAACCTGTACTGTACATAGCCACAGATGTAGAGATCTAAATTTCCGTCTTTATCATAATCCGCCCAACTAGCTCCCGTCCAAAATCCGGCTTTTCCACCGATTCCTGCAGATTGACTAACTTCGGTAAAGATTCCGTTGCCGTCATTGCGGTAGAGGCGATTTGTGCCGTAGTTAGTCACAACAAGATCGAGATCACTGTCGTTGTCGTAATCTCCCCAGGCAGCCCCCATGCCGCAGTCACGTCCTCCGACATGAGCCGATTCAGTGACATCCACCAGTGTGCCATCTCCGTTGTTTTTATACAGCTGATTTGATGCCGGCGAGTGGTCAATTTTATCGGGGGAGAGCGTCAATGCACCTGCAATATTTACCACGTAGAGATCAAGCCACCCATCGTTGTTGTAGTCGCCCCACGCCGCGCCAGAGCCCATATCCTCCGGCAGTTGCGTGGAGCGCTGGCCGTAAAAATGCCGGAAGTCAATCCCCGCCGATTGCGTGACATCGGTAAAGTGGACACGAGGGTAATTCCCCGGAAGTCTCCGTCCCAACGAAGCTGTGATGCCTTCGACCTTTTCGCCGGGTCGATAAGGTTCGGGGCGTGGGCGGGTTAACCAGATTACCCCAGCAGCGAGAAGGATAAAGAACGTACTTCCGGTAACGGTGAAAATTAAGCGTTTTTTCCGTCGGGTGAGTGGCATCTTTGTCATTGTTGGTTGTCTGATTTCTCGACTACCTGGATTGTGGTGCTGGCTTCCGACATGTCGGAGATCGGTGTCGTGACTCCAGAGCCCTCTCCAAAGAGGAAGTTCAGTAGGAATTGATCAATCTTCCGATAGCGCAATTTCGCCGACACATGGAGTGTACCAACGGTATTTGTCGATGGTTGGATGTCGAAGGTCTGTTCCTGAATAGTGGAAACTTCTTTCATTGGAACCGATGAAGGGCAAGTAAATGCGTACTCGGCAGCATCGGAAAATCCGGGAAAAAGTGATCGGCGGAAACGAACCCCAACCATCTCCCATAAATTGTGGCGGTCGATCAGGTTACCGTACTGATCGACCGCTTCCGCTTTGAAGATAAATGAACCCTTTTGAATAAAGTGTTTTTCATCGACTGTACCGGATTTATAGACCACATTCCCCTGGGTATCTTTGACAACTAACTCCACCCATGACTGAATGATGTCAAGTGGTCCGGTCGGGAAGTCATGACCAACTTTGTTGGAAGTAATGACGGCTTTCACTTGAATCTGATCGCCCGGTACAACTTTTTCAGGTGCCGCCAATTCGAGGGAAACAATCGGCCCTTTTGCCCATTTGTCGGCGATCTCGGGGATATCGTATTCACCGCGCAGCCATTTCTCGGTCAGCGCAATCTGTTCCTCAGCACCGGGCAACTTTAGTAAGGCCGGCATAAACTGATTAGACGCGATAAATCGATGGTTCCGGTGCTTTCGGTCATTTGCAGATCGATTGTAATCCGCAGTGTCACCTGATGCCGGGTCTGTGGAATTGACCAGTGGCATATGACATTCACGACATTCAACCGTTTTCGTTGGGTCGCCCGGATGATTCCAGTGACTCTGGCGCCAATTATCGTACTGATTTTGCAATTGTACCCAGCCGACGCTGTTGACCTCCTGATCGATGAACTGTTTGTGGCAGGCGGCACAGTAATCAGGAGTTTTGAAGAGGCGTTTACTAAAGCTCTCGACATGATGACGTGGATAACCACGAATCAGGAAATGGTGGAGAAACTGCGCCGTTTTTCCGCCACGCAGTCCAAACATATACCGCTTGGGCTGTGTGACTACATAATTAGCGTTTCCTTTGAGATCGGTTTCGCGGATGGCATGACAAACAAGACAGGAAATTCCCTCTTGATAACCGCGCAGCGATGTCAGGTTCTCGGTGAAAATATTCTTCGTTCCTGAGAAGAGCGAAATGGGATCATGGCACCCACCACAATAGCGTGTGGACTCCGGACCATTCTGTCTGCCCATCACCTCTTGGATCTTCTGAAAGGCGACATCCATTGCGGCGTAGCGATGGGCACTAACTGACCATTCCTTGACGATCTGTTCGTGGCATTTCGTTGCTCCACATGCCTCCGAATCTGCCAGTGATCGCGCGTCGAATGCGCCATTCGTGTCTGTCCGGGCGAGACTTGGGGCAAACGGTCTGTCCTCTCCGTAGACGTAGTGGTAATCTTCAGGGAATTTATTAACGAGACTGACAGGCTTGTAAATAGCGACGCAAATCACTGTCAAACCGAAGCAAACGAGGACAACCAGTCCTGTTCCCCAACCGTAGCGTTTTTGAGCGACAGACGTTGCTGTATGTTCTTCACGAGCCCGGCCATCATGCCACACGATGAGCAGGATGTGAGGCACCGTAAAGCCAATCACGGCAAAAGTACTCAGTACATGCGCGAGATCCCAGGCATAGCTAATTCGATACCCGAACACAGCTTGCCAGGTTAATACTAACCCGGAGACACCGCAGATTACTGTTGCCCCCATGCCGGTGTACCCTGTTATTTTGGTGTGGGTCATTGCGTATCGGCGATAGAGAAGCCAGTGACGGATTTGATACCATGCGAATGGTGCAATAAACAGCAAGCCGAAAAGAGTATGTAGCAGTACCATCATCTGATTCGGAATGCTGAAGGGTAAAAGGTAAATTAAAAGCCCTGTTAGTCCTTCAAAGAGCAGAATACCTGTCACTACGATAGCGAGCCTGGCTCGCCACTCTTTCGGGCGATTAATCCTTGATACATGGGTACTCTGTACCATTTTCTATCTCCTCAGTTTATGCTCTGGATACTAATCGTTAAGAACCTGTTTAAAATTAAAAGATCTTGCAATTGGGAGTGTCCCATATTACATTCGTTGATAGGCCGTTGGCCCGAATTGATTCAGAGTAATAAGTAACTTCTCGCATACTTACTTGTTGGGGGCACTCATCCAACCACATCACGCGCCTAAAAACTCTTGACCTATTTGCTTCGTTATGATCACCTTAATCTTGGGTTTTAAGCAGTACCCGAGTAATTGTCGGTTTCCTATCGGATTCTACTGCTAGGAATTCCGAATTATCTGCCAGATAAGTCAAGATGTTCTGCGTCAACTAGCGCTCCTTGCTGGTCAGATTTATAGGGCCTGAGGTATTAAACTCTTTAAAACTGGATGTTATTCCCCCTCTGCCGTGGGAATAACTACAATTTCAGGTGGATTTTTTGCCTAAAGGTTAAAAAAACTCTCGGATCACATTTTTCTCAATTCCAAGATCTACCATGTAGTGACGACCTAAGGCGGACAAAAAAGGGGGCCACCCGACTCCAGATGACCGGTCACTTTTTTCTTGGCTGCCTCCTGCAGAGAAGCATCAGCTAACTTGTCGACTTCCGCATAAAACAGCCATAAAACGGAAAATTGAACAGGAAAATGGCCAATGCTAACGTTTGAAACTTAATCCAGCTTCTCATATCGTGTACCTTTTAGACGCCGGTTCAAAGTTGTTAGGTTTTGCTCCAGATAGAATTAAACCCCATCAGTTATTCTCACAAACACCTAGAAATAATATATTACCACACTAATATCATAATATGGGAGTAGGATGATGCAAATATTCTGATTTCATTTTCTGATGGTTAAGACTACACTCTAAGCGATGCTTTCATTTCCGCTTAACCAGTTGCCTCGCCTGACCAAAGAACTGATGGGGACGAAACGCACCTATGCCGATATAGAAAGGGAGTTCGAGTTATTGACGTCATCTAAGTAGAAAGTGGAAGTGTAAGGGCGAACTCTCAGCAGAAGAAAATCTGTGGTTTGTTGTCAACCCGAAAGTGAATTAGAGAAACACTATTCCATGCGAGAAGATTATTTGGTTCAACACTAGCTGGCCTCAGTCAAAGAGACCGTGTTGGTCATTGAGAAACAGCCCCAACTCAAGTGAGAAAAACTCTCCCTTCATAGGATTGAGTTCTTAGACTTGTCCTCGCCCAACCAAAAAGCCTTAGGGTTAAGCTTAACCCTAAGGTGCTAATCACACCGGTTTTAGCAATGCTGGATATTAGATCTCGGTAGGTAAGAGCCGAAAGTTACGGAGTTCTGTTCTGGTATTCTTGAACGGCTGTGACTGCCTCGAGGGTACCAATACCTTCCAGGGCACGTAAGACCAAAGGGTGTAATTGATTATCATCCTTGACTTCGCTGTTTAGTACAGCAATCAGCTTTGGAACGGCAGAATGCGCTGATGGTCCAATTCGTCCTAGAGCAACGATAGAGTTCTTGCGGATTGATAGATCAGGATCGTTTAAGACCTGGATTAAGTCCGGGACAGCTTGTTCTGCTAATGATCCGATTTCGCCCAGTGCGCGTACCGATGAGATCCGAATCTCAAGGTTTTGGTCATTGATTGCATCAATCAGTGTTGGAATGAAATCAGCTAAGGCCTGTTTTGCTTCAACTGTTCCAATCTTTCCCAAAGCGCCTGCTGCAGTTGTACGAACAAATGAGTTTTCATCTTCCAGTGCTTTCGTCAAGGCAGGAACCCCTTTCTTAGCTCTTTTGCCCATTAAACTAAAGGAGGTGGCAGCATTCCAGCGAACACCAATATCCTGACTCGATAATGCTTCAGCCAAGGCAGGGATGGCTGGTTCACCAATCTCGCTTAAAGCCACCGTAGCATAAATCCGAACCATTGCGTCCTGAGCGCCAAGTTTTTCAATCAGTTGAGCAATTTCGATTTTCAGTTCATCTTCTTCTGCTTGATCGTCGTTTCCACAACCACTCATGTAAAGCCAGAAGATCGCAATCAAAGAAAGTAAAAGTAGGGGTAAGCTCAGGTTTTTTGGTGATTGGACTCGCATTTTTAGCTCCGAAACGAGACTTAAAACTCTTTATCTATTAGATCTATTAGCTAAGTGTAACACCGATTGAACTCTCTCTCAAATACTTTGTTTGATACAGTAAAGTTTCCCGTCCCTACCGCCGACTATAATTTCAGCCATCGCGTCTCCGTCAACATCTGCCACCACCACTTGATCGATGATGCATGGTAGGTCGATTTGCCAGACGATCAGTGAATCCTGATCTGGTCGCCTAGCAACAGCTTTGAGTTGTGTTCCACTGCCGTAGATAAATTCCTCGATGCCATCGTGATTGATATCTGTGGTCACACAGTTAGAAACCTGGCTGTCTAAGTTCATTACTGTCCATTTTGTTTCACCTGTTTTAGGATCAATACACCGGAATCCGTCTGTACAACCCGGTAACCCAATTTCGATATTACCGTTACCATCCAGCCTGACTGACGGGAATCCATTGACACCGTCGTCGGGTTCTGTCCGCCATAAAATACTCGCCTGGTCAGGTTGGTTTTGAAAGGCCAGGATCATTGACGGATGGGTTAGAATCACCAGCTCTTTGTTTACTACCATCGGTGTTCCATTCATTACCCAATGCGTTGTGCCTTCAACTGCCCCCAAGTTGACGGCCGCAATCTGATCTCCGGTTGCACCGTCAACAACCGAATACTCGGCTGGATACCCGAGGATAATGTCATCCAGTCCATCGTTGTCCATATCAAAAATGGCGCAACGGCCACCACCATAGCCACGGGTATGATTGGGCATTTGTAGTAGATCTTTGTGCCAAACGACCTCACCAACCTGCGTATTGATCAAAACCGTCTCATCGCTGTGCATAATAGATCTACGATTGGACACCATCACATCGAACCGATTCGGGCTAATAAAATGTCCGACCGCCCAAATAGTGGTACCACACTCATTCCAGGTTGGAGCACGCCCATTAAAATTAACAAAGTCGTGGTACCAGCGGCTTGATCCATCCAACCCAATTGCTAAGAGTCGACTATGACCATCTGGCATTTCCCGCACGCATAAAACCTCATCTATTCCGTCTTGGTCGATATCTGCAGCTATCAGCCCCTCCATTTGTGGCGTCTGTGTGGTCATGGCCCTTCCAGACGTCTGCCAGCTTAATTTCAGTGGTATCTCCGGCTCACCGGTGACCTGATAAGCAGAAATCTGATCCAGCAGTTCTGCCACTACTAATTGAGGATGCCCTTCTCGGTTTTTCAATACTAAAGGTTGAGGGGCTGATTGAGCAATATAATTTTTACCGATGGCTTCGAGTTCAAGGTCAGTAGTATTGAGAACGATCGGTGTTTGCTGAGCCGACTGGGTTCGGATCAGCACTTCTCCTTCAGCAACAGCTACTGCAGAAAGGAGGACTCTCGGTGAAGCATCCACCTGCCATCGAACTTCAAATTCATTTTCGTCATTAGCTTGTAAAGCATGGAGCGATTCACTCGATCTACCCGATGACGATAACCCATCGGACGCTTGGTCAGGTCGATTTGCGAGTTGTGTTGTGAAAAATACAGTTGGTTTACCGTCATCTCCTAAATAACCGGTAATAGGAGCCTCCATTCCACGCCATGCCCCAGTAACACGTTCCAGGGGTAATTCAGCCAAGGGGCCCATCGACCAACGTGCATTGGTTTCTTGCCAGACCGGCTGACTCCAGCGATAAAGCTCAATTGTTCCGTTAGTCGCCAGACAGCGATTGGGACAGTGCTGTGTTAGCAGTTCTGGTACACCATCTCGATCGATATCGAAGTGCCCTTGTAGATATATGTCGGGGAGATCCAGTTTATGCTGACCCGTTTCAAGATCGTAAGCAATTAGGTGCCATCGGTTGTCGTGATTTTCGTTAAAAACATTGAGCAATATTTCCGCAGTGCCGTCTCCATTAAAATCACCGATTGGATTTGGTCCCACCGTATTAATGGTAAACCGACGATCAATTCCCTGTGTAGATTGTGGATCAAAGGTATGGCACCAGAGATCTTTAAGTTGACCTTCCTGAATAGTTAAGACACCAATATGGCCTGCAAAATCGCCGATTGGAACCAGATAAACCTGGCCTGAGGTATCCGTATAAGCACCAAAGAAACCGTACTGTCGACCATGTTCCTGGCGGTAGGTACACCGGTATTTTTCGGTTCCAGTTTGTATGTCATAGACAACGACCCCGTGCCAAGTTGATAAAACGGCTTCTAGGTTGCCATCCTGATCAAGATCGGTAACAACGACCAGCGGTGCGTAAACATCACCCGGAAATTCAACCTTCCAAATTTGGTTGGGATCTTCAACGCCGGTTTCAAAACTATGCAATAGAAACTTTGCATCTTTCCCCCATGTGGTGGTCCAGCTAATCCTTTGTAATCCTGTGATCTCTGGCAGAAATTTCCCCCAGCGGGCGCCAGGTGCATCTGGCGGTTCAACCAACTGTCCATTACCAACTACATCCAGTTTTTTCCTTCGTAATGACCAGTAATTTTGATCTTCTAAGGAAAGGGGAGGTATATCGTCTGGTGGCAATAGATGGAATTCGCCCTTACTCAACCTACCACGCCAGAAGTATTCAGATGCCCTGAGATCGGCTACCCAAGCTAATTCTGGGTTACTGATTTGGCCAACGGCTTCAGTGCGACTTCTTCTCGACGGATCATAATTGGGTGATTTCCATTCATTGGCAGTGGACAACATTAGGCTGATTAGTATAACCATCTTGAAGGTCGTGTTAGGTAAGAAGTTAATCTTTTCATTTGGTAAACCTATTTTCGAGGCAACGTCTTAGGATCTAAGGTAGGAGTGAATCTCATCGTATTCTAATACTATTTCTGGAAAATTTCAAGTCAGTCCCAACTATTGTAATTTGGTGTTCGGTGTCAAACTTAGTTGAAGCCATTTAGGCTATCTCCGAGCTCCTTTTTTAGATATTAACTCCGGGGTTATTCTAAAACAGCTCTGCTTTTCAATCTTAGCCTAAAATGGATTTGTTGCACGAAAAGGCTGAATTGATCCAAGCGCTTGAAAAAGTATCGGCTCTTGAATTACACTTGAGACTGTTTTTCCGTCAAGAAAAGTCACCTCCTCCCAAGAGTTTATAATGAAAACTGCCTCGTCTCCTCGCTTGTCTGGCCAGCCGACGACTTCTTCGAAAAAGAGAGTGGTCTAGCGGGTGAAAAACTGGAGCACCTATAATCGCTCGTTGGTCTAGCGGGATTGCGTGACGGTTTGACGGCCATGGTGCTGATGATCGGTGGAAAGTCCATCGACGGCTGGCGTATTATCCCCCAAGCCCAGGGCGATACGCTATCAACAGATTGAAATGCGCAACCAGCGAGTGCAGTCCATCCTGCACATGGGACGAAAAGGATGGAAACGAGAGCAAGGGTATCATCAACGGAGTTTGGCCGAGAGCGGCATGGCCCCGCTACAGATGCATTTTGGGACCGCAGCGGGGAAGGACAGCAAACCGAAGGGCAGACCGAATGTAGCACACTCAATCGGATGATCCATCTGGGTAAGCCCGACTCCTATCGGTTGGAGATCAGGAGTTGAAAAGAGTACGGGCAGAAAAATCACGAATCGTTATCGATTCGTGCAACTGAGCTCATGGAAACTATAATGTCAGATCTGACAGATTAACAATGGTATTGAGTCAACGCCGCTTGCCAGTGGTCAATGTTAACAAAGATTTTCTGCCTGGGCAAACGTCCGACCACGGTCGACGCCTAATGACTATCATTATTGCGTCTCATCATTCGGCTGATAAAAACTTCAAGTCAGACTGCCATTACATCCCAAACTATCATTTCCAGCCGTTTCCAAAGTTAATTTCATCTCATCGTTTTATTGAGTGGATGCCATCCGGCCTGATCCCGCTGTTGGCAGATCTTAAGTCCGGTCGTCGCTAAATAACAGGCCTCTGCTAGATTGAGACTCTGGCCCGATAGCCGTTGGCCGAAACATTCCAATCCCCAGAAATAAAGTCTTTCAAAGTCTAGCCAGTCGAGGGAAATCCAGTCGGGGATGGTCGTTTGGATCCCAGCTTCATCTGATCGTCAATCAAGTAGGCCAACCTCTGACTTTTAAAGTTGCCACCGGCAATGTCGATGATCGAAGACCGGTTAAAGGACTGATGGCCAGGCCTGACGGACAAGCTTTTGACCGATCAGGGATCTCCAGGCAAAAAACTTTTGGAACAGCTATTTGAAGATGGATTAGAACGGATAACTAACCTTAGGTCGAGGATGAAAAACAGGTCGATTCCAGTTGGAGATAAACTTCTTCCAGGCCAGAGATCGATCATTAAAACAATAAATGATCAGCCATATTGAACACTCCGACCAGCAGAGTCCAGTTAATTTTAGGGCCAACTTAATAGCGGGACTGATTTCTGACACTTGGAAGGAGAAGAAATCTTCCATTAGAATGCTCTAACTGCTTGGTGAGAGGTAAAAAAGGCCGAACTGAAGTTAGTTAGACCAAAGCTAAGGTAAAGTCGTTGCTTCACTACCAAGCCGCCATCTTTCCGTTTCTCTTTTGTCGGCAGCTGCGCAGGGGAAAATTCGGGTTAGAGCAAGGTCAGTTGATCATCTTGCTCGCTCTCTTCACTGTTTTCGCATTCTTCCGAGGTTGGTGGAGTCGAATCAGTATCGTCGGAATTGGCCTGATCCAGTTCTGGTTCATCTAAAGTTAAATGCTGGAGAGCCTTAGGTGTATTGGTCTGGCGCCAATCGGCAAAATCGGCTTCGATGGCATCAGTCCATTTGGTATCCATTTGTGCTGAGGTGTAAACACCTTCCCGAATCCTTTGGAATCCAAAAATCTCACGCAGTTGTGTCTTTTCCGCATTGATAACACACTCTTCTGCTAAGTGGGGTGGAATGAATAAAACACCAGCAGGAGTACCAAGTACCACATCACCTGGCATGCAGATAGCACCGCCAATCCGGCAAGGTGTGTTGATGCCGACCAGCGTAACATCGCGAATTGGGGTCGGATCACACCCTTTATAGAAGGTTTGCAGGTTTTTAATCCCCATAATTTGTTGTAGATCCCGAATCCCTCCGTCGATTACCTGACCTCGTCCGGTCCGGGCTGCTACGGTAGAAGAGAGGTTCCCACCACAAAAAGTGCCTTCGTAAACCTTACCGAATATGTCGATCACCATGACATCATCTCTTTGTAAGGTTTCGATCACCCAGGAATTGAAAAAGCCGATCCGGTTCTCTTCCTTCTGTCCATACTCCAATAGATAATCGTGTAGATCGGGTCTCATTGGCACCATAGTAGCGGTCACGGCTCGGCCAACCAGAATTTTGTCGCCGTGTGTCGTCAACCAATCTCCGTGGAACTGGAACTTATAGTCATTTTGCCACAGGATTGACCACGCCTCCTCAGTAGCGACTTTTTCCATCCGTGTTAGAATATCATCCGAAACTCTGGGACGACCATTATCAAATCGGTCTCCTTCCCATTTAGAGGTTAGTTGGATGATATCGGTTGCGTCATCGAATTTCACTATTGTATCTCCTTCAACTGCTTCAAGATATGTTGAGATTTTAATTTTTGACCACTTCGATCAGTGATGGCCGATCTAAGCTCAATGCCTTTTCTAGAGTGGATCTAAAATTGGACAGATGGGTCACTCGGAGCCCGACTACGCCAAACGACTCGGCAAATTTGACGAAATCAGGGTTGACCAAATCGACACCCAGAGTTGCCCCGAACTGCCTGACCTGACTGCCTTCAATCGACGTCAGCTTGTTATCATTGACCACAATGATGACGATCGGCAGATCGTATTTAACCGCTGTGGCTAAATCTGGACTGGTCATCAGAAATCCACCATCCCCGGCGATCGCCACCACCTTGCGATCTGGATACGCCACCTGGGCTCCGATAGCGGCTGGCAAGGCAATTCCCATGGTGACTGAAATCGGTGAACATATGAAGGTCCCCGGCTGATAGACCCGAAAGTGGGGTAAGCTCGGGTAACCGTCCATATGGACATCGACGGCCAGAATAGCATCTCGCGGCATAGTGGCACGTAAATCTTCGACCAACTGGGGGCACTCACTAGCCTCGAATTGTTGGTGTAGTTGGGTGGTGTGATCGCCCCACCCGTCTTGACGTGATTGATCCTCGAGTGACTGATTCAACTGTTGTAAGCAGATCTGGATATCGGCGCAGATGCCGACCTGAGCGGGATACTCTTTGCTGATTTCACCAGGATCGGCCTCGATCTGAAGCAAAGGCTGTTTGATCTCCATCGTCCAACTTCCCGTCTCTCGGTAAGCAAAGCGAGTACCCAGTGCAATTACGAGGTCTGAAGATTCAATAGCCTCTCGGGTAAGCGAATTTCGGAACACGCCCAGCGAGTAGGGTGAATCTTCCGGTATGCTCCCTTTTCCCATAGCGGTCGTGGACACGGGCGCATTGAGGTACTCGGCCAATTGTATTAGTTCGTTCGATGCCCGGCAATGATTGACACCACTGCCGGCTAAAATGAAAGGTCTCTTAGACTGTTGGATCAGATCTACAGCTTGCTCCAAATCACTGATATCGGCGGAAAGGTGCTGCCCTTCGTTTCGTGTGGGAATCGGTAAGTCGGATTCAGCTGATAAGGCATCGGTTGCCAATTCGATGAGTGCGGGTTTAGGGCGGCCTGACCGGAGTGCGCCAAAAGTTCGATTGACCGCCCCCGGAATCTGATCTATCGTCCGGATAATCTCAATATGCTTGGTGATCGAGGATAAGAAGGTTCGTTGGTCTAGTCCGTGAAAGCTCTTACCAGGGTCGGCTTGTACCAGATGGGACGAATTTTGACCCGTTATCAGTAAGACTGGGGAATTGGCGGTATAAGCCTCTCCCAACCCCGTTGACGCGTTGGTAGTACCTGGACCTGGAATCGTCAAGCAAACACCGATATCGCCCGTCGATCTGGCATAGCCGTCGGCCATGAAGGCAGCCCCACCTTCGTGACGAACTACGTAGTGACGAATCTCTTCGCGATGATGATAGAGCGATGCATAAACAGGGGTCAAGTGACCACCCGGCATGCCAAAAATAGATGTAACACCTTGAGCTTTCAACGACTTAACAAAAATTTCTCCACCTGTCACAGGTAGGTCAACTGCCATGAGTCTCTTACCTCCATCATTCTTTAAGTTAGTTTTAATCTGGGATTTGATCTGAAATCCGTCAAACGGATCTACTACATAATCCCCGGCTGATATGTGCGGTCAAAATCTAAATGTTAGCAGAATTCTCTCATACTTTGCTATAAATGTCAAAATAGCAAAATACAGTCAATGTTCGCTCTCGTCTACTTTAATGCGGGTCAAAGCATCAGGAAGGAGTGACGTTCGACGTGCCTAACATGGCTCCTTGATGAATTATTGATGATATGTTATCATCCGCAGGTTATGTTGGCACAGAAATTACAGATATGACAAGTAAAAAGATTCGGTTGACTCAAACCGTTAAGTGCGCTGGCTGAGCTTCGAAGTTGGATCCGGGGGATCTGCATACTGTCTTAGCCCGAGTGCCGAAGGTAGTTGATGATAATCTACTGGTTGGAACTGAAACCAAAGATGATGCCAGCGTTTATCAGCTGAGTACCGATCTGGCTATTATCAACACCGCTGACTATTTCACACCGATTGTAGATGACCCCTATACCTTTGGTGCTATTGCCGCGACCAATGCCCTTAGTGATGTCTATAGCATGGGTGGCGTTCCTAAAACTGCGCTCAACATCGTCTGCTGGAATGACGACCAACTTGATTTAGAGATTTTGTCGGAGATTTTGAGTGGTGGGGCTGATAAGGTAAAACAAGCGGGCGGCGTTGTTGCTGGCGGGCATACAGTGACAGGACCAGAGCTATTGTACGGCTTAGCACTGACGGGCACAGTCCATCCAGAGCAAGTGGTTCGAAACTGCGGAGCCCAACCCGGTGATCTACTGATCTTAACTAAACGACTCGGCATTGGCATTGTTACTACCGGCTTAAAGTTCGATCAAGTCAGCGAAGCTGTTTTGCCAACAGTCGTTGAATCGATGACCCGTTTGAACCAAAATGCCGCTGAAATCATGCTACAGCACCAAGCCACTGCTTGCACCGATATCACGGGTTATGGGCTGCTGGGACACGCCGAAGAGATGACCTACGGGAACCCGGTTTCGATTGAGATCTTTTCTCAGCAGGTGCCTTACTTTGATGAAGTGCCGGATCTAGTTCGACAGGGTATAGCTACGAGAGCCTCCCAGGCGAACCAACAGTTTCTGCGAAACAAAGTCTGTTTTGATAACAGCGTAGATTCGATTTTTCGGCAAATTTTAATGGAAGCAGAAACATCAGGCGGCCTGCTTTTCGCTGTACCGGAGGATCAAGCACAAACAGCAGTCGATAAATTACAGCAAACGGATTGCCCGGAAGCGGCTATCGTTGGACAGGTCAAAACCGATTCTGAGTTGACGGACGGCTTCACTATTCAGGTTGTTTAACTATTATAGATTTAGCTTAACAAGCGGTCGTATAGTTACGATGAACTACAAACACAGATGGTACGCTGGGAATTAGGCGTGTCTTAAAGTTGATGCAAATGAGAAGCGATAGTAGTAGGCTGCGTTGTGGATTGGGACACCGGTGGAGGTCAAGAAATCATAATTCGAGATTTACCCTTGAAACTAGAGAGTAGCGCTGATCGTTTCGCTAATAGATTGCAGACAACGTCGTTACTTTGTAAAAACCTCTTTATACAAATAGGCACTTACGTATGGAGGTCGGCGTGAAAATCGCGTTTGTTGGCGATGTTGTCGGCAAGCCTGGACGACTGGCGGTTCGGTCACTACTCCCCAAATTAATAACAGACTCAAATGAATTTGATGCTATTATCATCAACGGTGAAAACTCGTCCGGCTTTCGTGGCATTACACATCGAATCTTCAAGGAATTTATTCGGGTCGGTGCTACAGTAGTTACTACTGGTAATCATGTCTGGGCACAACGCGACGTATTCAACTTCATCGACAATGAGCCCCGTATAGTTCGACCGGCCAACTACCCCGACGGCGTGCCGGGACGAGGATTTACGGTTGTCACACTCAACGACGGTCGTAAATTAGGGGTCATTAACTTAGCCGGTCAGCTTTTCATGCCGAGTTTCGACAATCCGTTTCAAGCCCTAGACCGGATTTTACCACAAGTGGTTTCGGAAACAGACTCTATTATAGTTGACTTTCACGCTGAAGCTACCTCAGAGAAAATCGCTATGGGATGGTACGCAGATGGACGAGTCAGCGCGGTAGTCGGTACACATACCCATGTCCAAACCGCAGATGAACGGGTTTTACCGAAAGGAACAGCCTACATTACGGACGTCGGTATGACTGGCCCACACGATTCAGTACTCGGGATTCAGACACATCTAGTGCTAGAAAACTTCTCCACTATGTTACCGTCTAGATTTCAGGCGGCAGAAGACGACATCAAACTCTGCGGCGTAACAGTGCAAATTAACAATAAAACTGGAAAAGCGGAGTCAATTGATCGATTTCAACTCTCGTTATCGCAAGATTTTCCTGCCTCCGATAGGTCTTGAGTGCGATATCCGTGGTCGGTTATTCGTTTCCAACAATACTGGCTGTTGACCACTAATTTAATCACTATCCACTATATATTGCCTGGAGATTTCTCAGTAAATGAGCTTCTTACACCGAATTGATAGTCCGGAAGATCTTAGAAAACTCTCTCAGAAAGAGATGAAGCTACTGGCGGATGAGATTCGCCAGTATTTAATTTCTGTTCTGTCTCAAACACCGGGGCATTTTGCACCTAACTTCGGTACTATTGAGTTAGCAATTGCCCTGCACAAGGTCTTTAATACGCCTCACGATAAAGTGATCTGGGATATTGGGCACCAAGCCTACCCGCACAAAATCCTGACTGGACGGCGAGATCAGCTGCCGTCTATCCGCCAACACGGTGGAATCAGCGGTTTTTTACATCGAGATGAGAGTGAGTACGATGTCTTTGGCGCCGGTCATTCCAGCACCTCGCTAGCCGCCGCTCTTGGGATTGCCTCAGCTAGAGATCTGAATCAAGAGGCCTTTAAGGTCGTAGCGGTAATAGGTGATGGTGGACTCACAGGTGGCATGGCCTTTGAAGCCATGAATACGGCAGGTGACTATGAGAAAGATCTGATTATGGTACTCAATGATAATCAGATGTCGATTTCGGCTACAGTGGGGGCTTTTGCCAAATACTTCAGTCGTCTAACTGCTAGTCCAACCTATAATGTGTTCCGGACGAAGTTGAAAGAATTTCTCAATCACGTGCCCTCGGATGCCCGCCAGGTGGTCAAGCGCTTGGAAGCCGCGAGCAAACCCGGCATGCTGTTTGAAGAGTTTGGATTCCGCTATTTTGGGCCAATTGATGGGCACGATCTGGATCTGCTACTGGAGATGTTCACTCATGTCAAAGATCTTCCACACCCGATCCTGGTTCATGTGCTAACTAAAAAAGGCAAGGGTTGTCAAATAGCAGAGGAAGATCCTGTTGGCTTTTACAGTGTCAGCGGTAAGTTTAATCCAGCGACGGGCCAGCCACTGACAGCGGGTTCTACCACACCTAAATATACTGATATATTCAGTCAAACGTTGGTCAAATTAGCCGAAACCGACCAGCGTTTGGTCGCCATTACCGCAGCGATGCCAACAGGCACAGGTTTAGACAAGTTTCAGAACGAGTATCCAGACCGATTTTTTGATGTGGGGTTAGCCGAACAGTGTGCAGTGACGTTTGGTGCAGGATTAGCCACGGAGAATTTAAAACCGGTAATTGCCATCTACTCAACATTCTTGCAAAGATCCTACGATCAGATCGTACACGACGTTTGTATTCAGAACTTGCCTGTTACTTTCGCCTTGGATCGAGCCGGTCTGGTCGGTGCTGACGGTCCCACTCACCACGGATCATTCGACTTCTCTTATCTACGGCACCTGCCTCACATAGTGATAATGGCACCCAAGGACGAAAACGAACTACAATCAATGGTCAAGACCGCTGTCGATTATGAGGATGGCCCCATTGCCCTCCGCTATCCACGGGGAGCAGGTGTTGGCGTTCCACTCTCCGACTACCCTTCGGCTTTGCCAATTGGAAAAGCTGAGATCCTTAAAGAGGGGTCAGATTTGCTGATTTTAGCTATCGGCAATCGGGTCTATCCAGCGCTGGAAGCAGCTAATGTTTTGGCGGATACAGGGATTAGTGCTACCGTTATCAATGCCAGGTTCGTTAAGCCGCTGGATATAGATCTAATTGCTCCCTTAGCCGAAAAAATTGGAAAAGTCATCACTGTCGAAGATCATGCACTGGCGGGTGGTTTCGGTAGTGCAATAATTGAAACGTTAGCCGATCAAGGCATTTTAGCCCACGTTAGGCGACTTGGAATTCCAGACGAATTTGTGGAGCATGGCGATATCAAGATTCTCTACAACCAGTGTGGTTATGATGAACAAGGCATCATAAAAGCAGGGCAAGACCTACTGTCTCTTGAACAGTGAATTTAGAACAATAGTTAGTAGTCAATGTTATAAAGCCTGAATTCAAGTAGTAGGTGCAACAGCGGATACGCGTTTAAGGGGCAAGCGGCGGTCATATCAAAACTTCTTAAACCGTCGAGTCAAAGGAGCGCTGATGAGAGGTTCTGCACTATTTACGCCTTAAAGAAAACAGGTCCAGGTCAGACGGCAACAGCAAATGCTGTTGCTGTTCACAAATCCACCATCCGAAGAGAGTTTAAGCAGGGAGAAAGTGGATAGCGGCCCAAACAGGCAGCTGAAACGGCGATAACCAGGCCTTCAGACCAGGTAACCCCCAGAATTAAGGAACCTGACTAGGGACTGGTCTCCAGAGCAGATCAGCCATGAATGGATTTATTGGCATCTCTATCAAGACCAGCAATCCGGGGGTAACCTTCACTTCAGGTGTCAGAAGCCGAGACCAAAGCGAGACGGAAGCTATGACCGCCCTGGATAGTTTACGGCTCTTATTTTCATCGAGAAGCGACCATCTCTCTTGACAGGCTACTGGGGTCTGTTCGGCATTAAACAGCTGAGCATGTCAAAGACCTGCTTGCTAATAGCATCAAGCCTCACCAAGACCGTGTCCAGACCATTACCTTAGACCGTGGAACAGAATTTGCTCAACACCAGGAGTTGGCGGAGTTGGCTCAAGAACTCGAGGCCGATATTCTCATTTGGCCTAGGCCTGCTAACAGAGAGGACGGAATGAAAAGACAAATGGACTCTGATCAGACCGTAATTTCCAAAACCTGGTGAACGGTCCTCAGTCACCACAGAAGAGATTGAAGATGCTATGAGTAGATTGAACAACCGTCCGGGGAAAACTCTGGAGTCAAAAACACCTGCGGGGGTATTCTTGAACATCAATTCTGTTCTAAGCCAAAATGTTGCACCTACTACTTGAATCCAGGTGATCTAGTAATAGGACGATAATAGCCAACTGTAGTTCTCTGCTTCCCTACTTAAAGACCCAAGCTTCAGTCTGGAATTAGACCGGGGCTAACAGGTTAGCTTATCGTTCTTATTGGTGAGTTAGAGCTATTGAGCCACTTATTGCTCTCCCCAAGTATCGGTCTGAAGTCGAGGCGAATGACGGGAACCGTTAGCTTGCAGGTTGTCGTTATCCAGTTTTGTTTGGTTTGAATCTGTTCGCTTGTGGCCCCTTGCGGCATTAAAACTACCGTCGGTGCCAAAACCTGTAACTCTTATTGTAGCTGCTAGGTCTCGTCCAAGTTTCTGCACTGTTTCTACTCCAGCAAACAAAGTACTGTTGGTTTCGATAGTAATATGCTGGTCTTGCTGACATAGAGCTATTTATTGGTACAAGCTAATCAAATCAATTCACTGGCTTCCAAGGGTACCACCCGTAATCTTCGATTAGGATTCAGAACATCAAATGAAATTCTAAGCCATTGTTTAGTCGTTAATTTCCCAATCAGCCAAACCAAGTGGTAAAGGCTTGGGTTGGAGGCAAGTGCTAGTTAGTTCGATATGCTGGCCTTCAACTGAAGCCCGGTGTAACGCATGCACAACCTCGATGACGTGATAGCCCATCTCTCCGCTGGCCCTGAGAGGTCGTTGATACTGAGTCGCTGCAGCCATATCAGCCACACCGACACCCCGTGAGTTCTGGTTGTAACCATAGGTACAATCAACTTCAACGAAGTCGTCTCTAGCCGACTGACGGAGATGGATGGCCCCGCCAAAATTGTTGGGATCTATACACCTGAGTGATCCTCCGGTACCATAGACTTCGATATGGGGTAGGCTTGTGGAGTGGATGTCGGAGCTAATCAACAAAGTGCCAACAGTACCGGATTCGAAATCCATCACTCCAGCAAAGTGAGTTGGTGTTTTGACTAAGTCTTTGAATGGCTCTTGTTCCCCCCAAGTATTCTTGGCCGACCCTGTTACACGCCGAATGGGCCCCAATAAATGGATCAAGGCATTAAGGTAATAAGGGCCACGGTCGAAACTCCATGTCACACCAAAGTCAAAGAAGTTAGTTCGATAAAAGTTGACGTATTCACCCGATGTCGTACCAATTATCTCATCGTTAGAAGATGGTGCTCGGAAAGCCATCAAACAGGCGGATGCTGCCACTGGTTGGCCAATTTTCCCTTGATCGATAAGCTGACGTGCCGTCTGCCAGGCACCACCGAAAAACGTATCGGGGCCACAGCCAACCTGTAGTCCTTTTTCTTGAGCTAACTCTAACATCTGCCGGCCTTCTTCCAGATGCACAGCCATCGGTTTTTCGTTATAGACACTCTTGCCCGCCTCCAACACTGACAACGCAACGGGGCCATGTGCACTGTGTGGTGTAAGGTTGATCACAATTTCGATCTCTGGATCAGCCAACAGTTCTTCGACTGAGCAAGCTTTGGCAATACTAAACTCCTCCGCACGTGCCTGAGCCGCATCTATACGTTGGTCTGCCACAGCCACAATATCAAAAGCCTTGAAATTAAAGCTGTTTTTGAGATAGGTGGCGCTGACCATGCCGCAACCTATCACGCCAACCTTCGTCGGTAGAGATGACATTTTTTCTGACATATTTTCACCTGTTTCTTCAATAACTATTCTAACTATTCGACCGATAATAACCCTTCTACTTTTTGACCAATTTTCCCTGATATTGTCAAGGGTCCTCAACAGACTATAACAGACCCTATATATGCCGTCAAGTAATGCTCTGTATACCCACGCTGAACTTATTAACCTTTGGTGCGAGTTTTAAAGGCTAAATCCGTTTCTTTTCCTGCATAAAGATGGGCTAGAAAATGACTGCTACCATCAGTCTTTACCACCAATCTTAATATAACAAACCATCGGCACCTATACATAACATTTACTCGACTTTGATGAAATTAATTTATTTCTCCTCTTAGCAAACCTGCCAACTGTTTGCCGTCATCACAGGATTAGTAGGGTCGATTCCCTTCAATCAACCAATTAGTAATTTGCGGTTCGTAGTGGATATTGTTTCTCTACCTCAAACCATTTTCGCAACATAAGCCCTCGTTGAGGATCAAGTTCGGTAGTATCCGTGATATTGTATAGTTGGTGAGGGTCAACTGTTAAGTCGAAAAGCTGTTCTTGTCCACGATTATTTTGGCTGTAAAGGTAATCATGACTGCGAATAGCTTTATAAGAGTGAGCGAAAGGATTACGTAACTCGATAAAGGCCGACTCTCGGGCTGAATAAGGACGACCTTCAATCAACGAACGGAATGAACGTCCCTGCATATAAGGCGGAATCTGGATGCCACACCAATCCAAAATGGAGGGTACGATGTCGACGGCTTCGATGATTTCGCTATAATGTTGGCCACCACCGAAACCCGTTGGATGGGAAACGATCAATGGTACACGAGCAGAACTGTCGTAGGGTTGACCCTTGCCCACTAAACCGTGATCGCCTAAATTTTCACCGTGGTCTGAAGTGAAAATAACCAGTGTTTTTTCCCGTAGACCAAACTGGCCCAGTGCTGACATGATTTGGCCAATTTGATCGTCAATATGTGAGATCAAGGCATAGTAGTAGGTCTTAACTTTCCGCCACTGCTGTTCGCTGGTATCTTTGTAATTTTCGCCCTGATTTCGATGGGGTAAGGTCATCTGGTCAGGATCATACATCTCGACAAACCGTCGTGGTGGGTTAAGGGGGGCATGAGGTGCGTAAAAACCAGAGATACAGAAAAACGGTTCATTTTGTCTTTGACGCAAGAACTCAATCGTCTGGTCGGCTACAAAAGCGGTATGGGTTAGGTCTTCATCGCCATCAAAAACGTAGGGGGCAATTACATCTCTGGGATGGACTGAAATCGGTTTGCCGGTCCAAGCCGGTGGTGTATCGATTCGACACTTATCGACTTGGCTGGGATTTCGATTCTCTACCCACTTAATATAAGCATCGTCATAACAGCCGGGCTCATCTGACAATATCAAGGTATCAAAACCGTAAGATGGATACGGTTCACGATGATCCCGATATGGGCTGGCGTGGTTTTTGAAATGAAGTTTGCCAATATTGGCCGTTTGATAACCGTATAAACCGAGGACATCTTGCACACAAGGTACGCCTTCAGGCATTTCGATTCCGTTGGTACAACCCCCCACACTAGACGGATACTGACCACTCAACATACTCATTCGGCTAGGCATACAGACGGGGCAATTGACAAAAGCGTGGTCGAAATAGGCTCCACTTTCAGCCAGTTGATCCAAGTGGGGCGTCTGAATTTGGGTGCTACCACCATATCGAATAGTATCCCATCGTTGTTGATCGGTGTATAGCAATAAAACGTTAGGCCGTTGCCGTTTGGGATTCAGTATGTTGGTCGTATTCAAGTTACTTTCCCTCATAAAAATCTTCGGTAATGTTATAGGGGTAATGATATAAAGATATTCTCAAGGAGAGTCATCTACCCATAGTTAAAAGTAGGAATAGCTAGCCATGAGATCCCTCCACCGGGGGAAAGAGACCTTAGAAAACGATGTACTCTCTGCAGAACTGCTTTCTGTTTGATCTCTATCTTAGCGGAAACTGGGGAGATGATCAACGTAGGAGGGCTTGAATCTTTACTTCTGGAGAGAGGTACCGGTCTAAAACGGCTTTACACGGGTGTCAAAGCAGGTGTCACTTGGCCACGAATACGGCGGTCGATGCCAATGTCTGATAATTATTGAGAGCTAATCTTGAGTAATCGATCAAGACTTTTGACCCAACCCTTATGCCGTAGCCAACAGCCCTCCGTCTACCGCCAGTGCAACACCAGTGATGCATCCGGCTGCGGGTGAGCACAAGAAGGCCACCGCACGACCTATGTCTTCTGGTGTCCCCCGCCGGCGTAAGGGGACGGAGTCGTAGAGTTCCTCCCCGATGCTGCCCACCTGGGGAGCAGTTGTCCCCAGAACATGGGTGGTATCCATGTGCCCTGGCAGAACCGCATTGCAGCGAATACCGTGCTCGCCGAGGTCGACCGCCATGCTCTCCGTCAAACGAATAACCCCCGCTTTGGCTGCGCCATAGGCTGTATCACCTTTCCACGCGCGTCGACCGTGGACGGATGATGTACTGACGATACACCCACCGCTACCTTGTGCCACCATGGCCCGCGCCGCCTGCCGGCTGCAGAGAAAGAAGCCTTTGAGCCCTACATCCAGGTTCTGGTCCCAGTTTTCCTCGGTTAGATCAAGAAACTCCTGACCTGTACCTCCATAGGGATTGTTAACCAGAATGTCGATGCGCCCAAACCGTTGTAGATACAGGTCAAACATCCGCTCCACTTGCGAGGCGTCCGAGATATCTCCCTCGAAAAACTCTGCTTGCCTGCCACCAGTTTGAATCAAGTGCAGGGTCTCCTTGCCGTCCTGATCCAGTGTCAGGTCGTTGATTCCGACATCGCAACCGGTCTCGGCCAGTGCAAGTGCGATGCCTCGGCCAATGCGGCGCTTTCCGCCGGTAACGAAAGCCTTTTTTCCTTCTAGTGAATATGGACTGGACATAGGTCTCCTCCTAACAGGATCCAATTCAATCTGTAATTATCTTACTGTTTGAACCTAACAGCCGAGGTCGATGACCTGTATTTGATGTCGATGGCCGTTAAAACTAAAACCAACGCTGAAAGCACAGTGCCAAGAATCGCAACAAGAATAGCAAAAAGCTTCTTCCGTGCCTTCTGCATCAGGCCGCCGAGGCTTACAGTTAAGGGTTATGAGAAATGCACCTGATGAAGGTCTAAAATACCAGTAAAAGACCACGCACGGCTGCACCTGTGGACTTTAATCCAGACCTCTTGGTATAGGCATACTTTCTGGTATAGCCCCTCTATTGCTGCGACGATGAAAAAGCACAAAGGTCAGAAGTCCTGAGGTGATACAATTCCAAGCCAGAGGGTAAGCATCCCCTAAAATCATACCAATGACAAGTGGAATTTTCTAGCTAAATAGAGCTAGGAGAATCCCACCTGAAGAGATTGAAGTCCACCGAGCAGCAAATCGTCAAGATTCTAACAGAGGCTGAAAAGCAGGATACCAGTTCCAGGGCTATGTCGTTAGTACGGTTTCAGTAAAAGCAGCCATTACCAGTGGAAAGCCAAATAGACGCTATGGGCGTCTCAGCGTTAAAGCACCTAAAATAACTTGAAGAAGAGAAGCACTAGCCCAAACAGATGTCTGCTAAACTGAGTCTGGATTACAAGATTCTAAAAGA
Organism: Candidatus Poribacteria bacterium; assembly: GCA_030748495.1. GTDB lineage: Bacteria > Poribacteria > WGA-4E > WGA-4E > UBA9662. The sequence continues at coordinate 27,308 of JASMLX010000055.1, forward strand.
CGTTGTCCAAAAAAGGGGGAATCAACTTTAGTAGATGCAGAACGATGACTTCTCTTCTAATAAAATTGTAAGAAATTAGCCTTGGCTTCAAGAGAAATTTAGAATTTTAGATAAACTTCAAAATTTAAAAGTATGAAAACAAATGAATCCTGGAATTAATCAAGGGTCTTATCAAGCACTTAGCCCAAATGGAAGATGAAGTTTCACACACAATATCTGTTTGTAGGGATTGATTGTGCTAGCCGCTGGGTCTAGTTGGAAATCTTTTCTGACAACAGTGCTCTCCGTACACAAAAATTCCTGAACCACTTGATTGAAAAGGCCGGGTTCAAAATCACAACAGTCCTGACGGGTAATGGCCAGGAGTTGACAGATCGTTTGATCGCCAACGGCGAACCCTAGCCCACAGGAAATCATCTGTTGGATCAGAGTTGTACTCAGCACGGATTGAGTACTGACTGATTAAGCCCGCTCCCCCAAATACGGCACGGAAGAGCGTTTTAACAGGCGTATCAGCGACATCCGAAGACTACCCACTTGTACGATTACATGCAAATCCACAACCGTCACATTGCTCCAAAGAACATTGGGCACCATAGACCAGTGCAAGTACTCAAGGAGTTGCATAGGAGCAAGCCGGAGTTGTTTAGACAAAATGCATATAATCTATCGAGACTTGACATTTACTTAAATGAGATTGTCTCGCTTGGTCAGCCTTGACACTCTTAATTTCTGAGTGCTATCATTGCAGAGTGCCTACCTTCCAAGTCGGAATTCCGCGAGCGCTGTATATTCATATTCCTTTTTGTGCTACCCGTTGCTACTATTGCGATTTTAATACTTATACTTTCCACAAAGAACTCTCTAAAGTGTATCTCTCTGCTCTGGGAAAAGAGATGGAGTGGTATGTACAAGGTCTCTCAGAGAAACCAACTCTCGATACAATATTTATCGGCGGTGGTACACCTTCGATCCTATCCGCTGAGTCTCTAGCCTATTTATTCAATCTACTACACCATCACTTTTCAGTTTCCAACCGAACTGAGTTGACCGTTGAATGTAATCCGGGGACGGTAGATCAAGAAAAGCTAGAAGTTATGCGATCGGCTGGCGTCAACCGGTTAAGCTTTGGCGTACAAGCCATGCAGGACTCGTTACTGGAAAGCATTGGTCGGGTTCATAAGTCTGACGATGTACGGCACAGCCTCGATCTAGCAAGACAAACCGGGGTTCAGAACATCAACCTGGATCTGATCTTTGCTCTGCCCGGCCAGACCTTAGAACAGTGGCAACAGACACTAGAGACTGTCATCCGGTTATCTCCTGAACACATTTCTACCTACAATTTAACTTTGGCACATGGCACGCAATTCTACGACCTGTGGGAGAACGGGAATCTAAAACTGGCAGACAACGATCTGGAAGCAGAAATGTACCAGTATGCCATTACCCGGTTAACAGACGCCGATTATCAACACTACGAAATTTCTAATTTCTCTCGGCCGAAATATGAACCCCGACACAATTTGGTCTACTGGAACAATCAAGCTTATTTTGGCCTGGGGGCAGGTGCCTGCGGTTATATTGACGGCTACCGATATACCAATCTAAGAGGTGTGAAGGAATACATTACAGAGGTCCGGCAAGGAACCCCAATTTCCAGTCAGGAGAAATTGGTTGGACGGGCTCGAAAAGCAGAAACTCTTATGCTGGGGTTGCGAAAACTAGCCGGGATCTCTCAAGAGGCATATCAGCAATGCTTTGGCGAACCTATTGACGCCGAATTTGGGGCAGCGGTAGAACAGTTCAAAAACCAAGATCTACTCCAGTGGACAGAGAACCGGCTACATTTGACACCAAAAGGGTTAATGGTCGCTGACCAGATATTCTTGGAATTTACCTAACTCATGGGACACGTCAATTTTATCCTGATTGCCGGGATTGTCTTTCTGCTCTCTGCCGATACGGTTCCTAAGAGCCTAGATCTAAACCCAGGTCTGACGATTGTGGGAACTGTAACTGTCGCCTTAATCCCCGCATTACTGGCCTATATTTACTGTCGCTGGGTTGCCCGCGATCTTCCTGCTGCCCACCAAGATCGTGTTCGGCGATCCTTTTTGATAAAAAAGTCGATGATCGCATTCGAAATTCTGATGCTGGTCGGGTATGTCTGTGACATCTACTTTCTTTATTATCCCTATTGGATTTCAAAGTGGATGGGTCGAATTTACTTTTTCACCCTACATATGTTGATCTCCATTCTTCCGCTGGTCATCGGTACCATTTTGATTCGCTTGGTTTCATTTGAGTTCGACCGCTATTCTGAGACGACCACTATGGTATTGGAAGGCACCAACTCGGGTGCTACTCGAGGAAAAGTATTCAAATTTCAAACGAAGCTGCTACTACTTCCGTTGTTGCCGATGTTTATCTATTATTTGCTTTTCGATGTTATAGAGCTGATGCCAACCGTGGTTCATCAAGTCTTAAACCGTCATCTGTGGATCGGGTTTGGTCTGATGGGGATGATTATATTAGCTGCCTTCATTTACGCGCCCTTTTTGCTCAACTTTCTCTGGCCGACACGTCCACTCAGCGACAGTGAATTGGGAAAACGCTTGCGCCAACTGGCTGAACAAGACGGGATTAAATATCGAGATATTGTAGTCTGGCAAACCCGACCATTCAACATTGCTAACGCTGCTGTGGCAGGTTTAGCTCCTTGGTCACGTAGGATCTTCCTGACCGATATACTTCTGGATAACTTTTCATCTGATGAGATCGAAACCATCGTGGCACACGAGTTTGGACATATTCGGTACAAGCATATTTTGACCTATTTTGTCTTTTCTTTGACCTACTTTTTCAGTTATGCGTTACTCTACGCTACTGTTGGGCATCCGATTCTAGTTGCTTGGGATAAATCGCCCATCGTTTCTGCTTTATACACGATTGTATTTTTGTTGTTCTACTTTGTTTTCATCTTTCGATTTCTGTCTCGACGGTTTGAATACCAAGCAGATTTATACGCGGTTAGTGTAACGAGAAGACCTGTCTCTTTTAAGCAAGCTTTATATCGACTGGCAAATATGAACTTTATTCCACGGTCACTCCGTTGGTTTCTCGAAATCTTCTCAACCCATCCCTCGATTGAACGCCGATTTAAGTTCATAGACCTAGCCTGTTTTGACGACCCTACGACTCACCGTTACCGAACCTACCTACTCGAAGCTAAAATCCTGGTAATCTTATTACCCGTATTGGTCTATTTGACTCGGTTAATCGACTTGTCTCGCATCAACTAGCTGCGGACTTGTAGGCGAACACATCTGATTTCCAGGCGCATAAAGTTTTCACGGGTATGTTCAAGCTCCCAGTAAATAATTGGTAACAATTTCATCCCAATCCCCAGATAAATATTTAGCCCTTAGAGATACAATTGACGGAATACTATCTTTCTCCCAAGGCATGCCCGTTTGTTTCGTTCGGTATTGCACGATCATACGGGGTTACTTTCGATGGTTCCACTCCCTATGTCTAAGCCCAGTGCCCGGACGTACTTTATAACAGATTCGAAAATCTAGGAGAGAAATCCGAGATAAAAACAGATCAAATCGGAATAGAATTCATGCATCCTAAAAGGTATGATGTCGCTAAATGAGTCAGAGAAAGAAATACCTGAAAAGTCCTATTAAACTGAAAAGAATACTCATCGAGCAGAGCGCTACATTATTGCGGATCCGCATCGGGTCAGTTCAAGCATATCAGCAAATTAAGGCTCAGATCTGGTTCCCGTGGACGACCATCGCATTGACTGAGACACAGAAGAAAGAGATCAAGCAATCCGTAGAATCCAGCTATTATCCTGACATCAAAAGCTGCCTGTGAACTGGTTTATACACGAGATGACATCTTTAACACACCTAATGCAATGACCAAACTGTTGAAAAGGCTTGGCTTTGTCTATAAAAAAACAAACCTGTTCCTGAAAAATCTAATGCGGATCAACAAACCCAATTCCTCAACAACACTTTACCTCCGAGGCTCAGTGAGGCGAGTGAATGGAGTTGTCAGCTTTGATGATCAATCGATTGTATCTCCAGAAGATGAGATAATTAATGCGGATCCTACGAGGGCCTAATTGCAGGCTATTCGTTAAAAACATGAGTCCGCAATTGGGAGCAAAGTTGTTTTATAAGACCACGCTGGATACAACTAGGCTAAAATAAGCCGATCGTTTGCCAATGCGAATAATCTTGAACCGGTGTTTTTACCTCCGTACTCCCCCAATCTAAATCGGATCGAGCGATTATGAGGGAATTAAAAAAACAGTGACTCGCAATCAATATGCAGGAGTATTTTTCTGATTTCCATGATGCGGTAATGTCCTTTTTTGACCTGATCCCAAAACAACAGCTAGGTCTGAAAAAATTGTTATCTCCTAATTTTAGAATTATCGGTGTCTCATGCTGATTCTTTTAGATTAGGGGGATAACCACACATTGTATTTAGTAAAACATCCAAAGGTTTCCTCGCTCGATAAACCTCCATTGTTGCTCTTCGTCCAACTAAAACAAACTTGACAAATGAGATTTAAATGAAACAGGTAATTAAAAACCAGTTTCTTTTCAACTGGTTGCTATTTACTTTAGCTCTGCATTTATCTCTGATTGCTCATTCCAGCATCTTATTCATATCCGACAGAGATTGGAACTCAGAGATCTATATTATGGAGGCTAATGGCAATAATCCTCGTAACCTGACTAACAATCCAAAAGAAGATAGTAATCCATCTTGGTCTCCTGATAAACAACAGATTGTCTTTCAAAGAAGTTCGAATGCTAAAGGTGGTGGTAAGGGTAAAAAAGAAGGTGGAAACAACGACATATATGTGATGGATAAAGAGGGTAAGAATCTACGTCAGTTAACCGATCATCCCGGTGATGATCATCATCCAACTTGGTCACCTGATGGCAAACAGATCGCCTTTGTCTCCAACCGGGGTGGTGGTAAAGAAACCGCAATTTATGTAGTGGATACCGATGGTAATAATTTACGTCGATTAACCAACGATGCTAAATTGACTTGGATCACATCACCTAACTGGTCACCAGACGGAAAACAAATTGTCTTTGCTTCGTGGGTTATCGATAAAGGGGCAAAGGAGAAAAGTAGTGAAATCTATGTAATCAATGCAAATGGGAAAGATCTACGTCAGGTAACGAAAGATGCTAAATTGGCTTGGACAGAATCGCCAAACTGGTCACCTGATGGCAAACAGATCGTCTTTACTGCCAGTGCAGCAGGTAAGAAAGGGAACGGAATCTATCTGATAGATAGCAATGGGAAAAACCTGCGTCAATTGACCAACAATTTAAGCGATAACACTGACCCCGTTTGGTCACCAGATGGTAGACAAATTATCTTTAGTTCCGAACGTACAGGAAACTATGAAATCTACATAATGGATAATAATGGGGAAAACCTTCGTAACCTGACCAATCATCCAGCACCCGACTATCAACCTAGCTGGTTTACTGCTTCCTTACTTTCAATCACACTTACTAATAACCTCAAAGTGACCACCTGGGCACAAACCAAGTAGTCCTCGAAAAGAAATATTCAAAAGAAAAGGAATATCTAGAAGGGTCTCCTTTTTTGTTTCTAATCTATTCTGTCCAACTTTTACATAGGGTTGTCAATTAACTCTTTCACTCATTATAACTCTGCTACTTTTTGAGCCATTTCCCCTGATACCGTAGGGGTTTCAACGAATCTCAACACACTTTAACAGACCTCCGACGGTGTCGTCAAGTGCGTTTGTTTTTGACCTCAATCATTCTATTTGTAAATATGGTCCTAACACATTATGGTTTCGCTTTTATTGTTGTTAGAAGATGGACATCAATAGACCAAATCATTTGATTCAGTAAAAGAGTGTCAAAATCAACCTAAATAGGGTTTTTTAGTAACATTACGCCGGTATCCGTCAGTTTGATTGGTGGCAAATGCAGAGGAAACTCAAGAACAAGAGATTGAAAAACTAATCGCCACAGGATAATAAGTAACTATTTAAAGTGTCTCCATAGGCTCCGGCCACGTGCCCTAAAAAAGCAGTTGCAACCACTCTAAGGAGAATACCCTATTTTTTCCAGTTATCCAGTTGCCGAATTTCATCTTTAGTTAGAGCACCGCGGTAAAGGCGCAGGTCGGCTAGGCTACCATGAAAGTAGTCGTGTTGCCCGAATCCAATTTTTAGAGGTTGCTCATTTGACAAATCGTACTGTGATGGATCGAAAGTAGAGGAGACACCGACCACCTCGCCATCTATATAGAGTGTCAGTGAGCCTCCTTGACGCATAGCGACAAGATGTCTCCATCCAGGTGTGAGTTCGTGGTCGCAAGTAGCGTTTCTACCCGCTTCTATGGAGAGAACTCGGCCCGAAGGCAAAGTGCCATAATACAGCCTACCATTGCAGACTACAGTTGACCACGCTCGACGGTATTTTACTTCTGGCGTCTGGTCCAACTGACCAGTACAAGTCCAGTGACCGTCACCATCGTAGCGATAAACTTGCCCCAAAGGCAGGGTACCAGCGTAGAGTTTGCCGTTATAGACGGCCATGCCCATGACCTCCAATTCGTCGCCCAGCCTGCCCATATTGGTCCAGGTACCATCCGCTTCCCATTGAAAGACGGAAGCTTTCGGCCAAGTACCGACCACCATCTGTCCTTCGTAGATGGCCATGGAATATATCTGTGTGACGCCCGGTAAATCGGCAAGGCGTGTCCAGCGCGTCCAATTTTCACCACTTGTAAAGCGGATGACCCCATTACCGTTATTGAGTACGTGGAGGTCACCACGAAAAACACCCAGGGTAAAGGCTCGGCGTCCGTGGCTGCCATAATCGGTCCAATTGTCATCACCGTCGTAACAAAAGAGCCCCTGGGTGTAGAGGGGCAGGCCGTAGAGCCGACCTCGGAATACCTCGAGCGCATGTACCGTATCGTGGCAATATTCGGCGAATTGACCACGCGCACCTCCCAGTTTGCCGCAATCAACCCAGTGCTCCCCTTCAAGGCGGAAGACCTGTCCTCCCTCGTTGGTATTGGGTGACGGCGGCAGTGACGAACCCTGTAGTTTGAGGCGTCCTGTCCCGGCGTAAAGTTTGCCCTTGTATGGTGCCAGGGTCATCACGGCGTTCGAATTGCCTGGAGAGCCGAGGTCTTCCCATTCGGTGCCACTGACGTAGCGGAAGACATGTCCGGCTTCTTGCTCCCCGGTTTCGACGGTGCCGGCGTAAAGATGCCCTTGATGGACGGCGAGAGACATTACGAACACGGCATTACCCAATTGCCCGCAATCGGTCCACTCTGGTTCAAGGTGGCCGTTGTCGATACCAAAGTGGACGTTTCTGTAGTTGGCCAGGCTAGTACAGGAGCCTGAGTGACGCTTCAGTCCCAAATTGAAGCCGTTACGCCGATTCGCATCGAACTTCGCCATAATGTCCCCAATGGGATCATCAACGTGTTCTTCAGTGAAGATTCGAGCGGATATGGAGAAGTCGTCCGTGCCTATTTGTAGCAACGAGCTATTGGGGACGAGAATGTAACTCCGCTGACCATCAAAGCGAGCAGCGGAGTTCGGTTGTTGGTCAGGGCCCGGGGCTGTTAGGTCGACGCCCCGGTTCTGCCCGTGGTTTCCGTTGCCGGACGAGTCGTTAGTATCTCCTGCGAGTTTCCAACTGCCGATAAGCGAAGTGCTCATAAGTTACCTGTTAAATAGTGATAGTGATATTTTCAAAGGCCCATGAATTAGCAGGCATAATACTTTCGCCTTCTGCCCGGAGCCTTTTTTGCGTTATGGCTTAACTTGTCGGTTGTTGACGAAATTCAAATAGCTTTTGGGCTAGATATTTCGATTAAAGCACGGTCGACCAGCTGTTCCTTCCAGTGGTTTGGTATGCCGTTATAGCCGTAGTAGGCTCCGCCAAGTTGACCGAAAATAGCACCAGTGGTGTCTGCATCGTTACCTAAATTGACCGCCAGCAATGCGCCTTCGGCGAAAGATGAACTCTGATCAAAGGCCCACAAAGCTGCCTCCATCACCTCTACAATGTGGATCGTGCCTCTAATTTGCGGAGGTTCTTTTTGTCGATACGATCCTTGTGCCACTCGATCGACAGAAGATACTAACGGTTGTCCTTGCCAGAGATCAGCTTGACAATCCAAAATTCCTGATTTCGAAGCTCCATTTACCGCTTTGACGATCATGGAAGCATAGAGGCGACAAGCCTCGACGCAAATTGGGTTGCCGTGGGTAGCGGTTGCACTTTCACCGGCCATTTGGACTGCCGTAGCCAAGTTTCGAGCATAAAAAAGGGGAATAGGGGCTAATCGCATCAATGCACCATTGCTGGTTGCGGCTTCGACTGGAGTGGGTGTTCCATTGTCTCGAAAGGCCGTAATCGCTTGGCGTGCGGTTTGGCCGCACCCGTAAGCGGCATCTTGACTGCTCATATAACCTTCGAACAACCACCTGACATAGCGCTGCAACTGGTCTATATGGTCTAGCCCTCGAATAGAAAAATTAGGCTGTCGGCCAAACAGAGTGCCTGAGCCGTATCGTCAGTCCAGAAGCTATCTGGGAGCATGTCTGTGATCTGTTCAAAAGTGCCCGGTGGTTTCCCCTCCAGCGGACAACCAAGCTGATCTCCAACGGCTAAGCCAACTAGAGAACCCATCCATCTGTTTTGACAAGTAGATTGCATTAATTTTTTATCACCATCATACATTAGTTTAGAGTTAGACCGAATTAGCAACCGAGCCGCACTCTCGCAACGGTATCTTTACCGGATACTCTTCGGCTCCTTTGTACTTTCAACTACCACTTCTTTAGCATCTTCTGCTGGCTGAGTCTCAGTCGACTTTCTCTTCCGTTGAACTTAGGCTAATACTGATAACCCGGCAGAACAACTAACCAACGATCAGAATTGTCAGTATCAGCTTGATCTCTTTCATTCCACAAAAGTTCGATTAGAAGACCGACCGCCTTTCGACCTGCTCACCTGAAGAAATCCCGCCATAATAGCACCGGAGCCATCGCCCATAGTCCGACCAAGTAATCCGTTTACTCCGAAACCTATTCAAACTGACAAAACAGGTTGGTAAATCTCCATCTCTTCACCATGGAGAAAAAACGACCGAATGTCGTAACGACTGGGGCGCTCAACTGGCAGGTCTCCATTATCGATCATCAGTTCGAGGGGGGAACAGTAGGTTCGAACCGGTATCTGAACCACTTCATGCATTCTCGCTAACTCGTAAATAGCCATGATGATTTCTATGGCGGCCATGCCATTTTCAGCTTGTCCTCGGTGTACTGTTCGGGCCTCTATCCAATCGACCAATTCACGGGCTTGAGCCACATGCTGATCAGAACCGTCAGAGGGCCGGTCTTCCCAATCAGTTGCTTTGTTATTCAGCAGTCGTACTCTCTGTTCAGATAAATCGATGATACCGTCTGAACCATAAATTACGCTGCTAAATGGTTGGGTCCCTGCAATCTCCTGCAGCAGTGTGCCAATGCAACCACCTTCAAAACCGATGATGCCGACGCTTCGATCTTCAATCGGCACATTCCTTTCGTACCGTTCAGTCTTGCGTTCAACATTACCGATAACCCATTCTGCTCGGGGGTCAGTCAACATATAGCGCATCATGTCGAGCAAATGAGTACCCACATTAAGCAAGCCCTGGCCGTCTCGACATATAACCTGAATCTGCCGTGGCTCACCAATCGCCCCTTCAGCGATCAACTGACGCGCATCAGTCCAAGCAGAATTGAACCGACGTTGCTGGCCAAAATTGTCAAGGACGCTCTGAACAGGGTCGGCAGCGGCTACCATCTCTACCTCATCAACACCTTGATAGCCTTGAGCGTGGAACTTAGCAATCTGACCGGAACCAATAATTCCGACCCGATATTTTTTTCTGACATTTTAGACTCCTTTTATCGAAAATGAAAACTCACACGCCATGTGGATTATCCTGGCTATGTGATACGAGTCTTAATCTTGTTAGTATTAGCAACTATTCCGTTAGCAGAAACAGTGCCTTTCTGTTGCCACCGGATTACGGATCAGATCCGTGGACGATACAGCCAGGCCACACGATTATTTTACCTTTCTAGTACTCAAAGGGGTGACTATATTGGAACTTATAGCCAATAGCGTTGGAGCATCGAGAATGAGTCCGTCCATTTAGCCTATTAGTTTCATCAACTTGTACCTAACAACGTATAGCGACGCTCAAATTCAACCTTGAAGCGCAACACCCACTCCGAATGTTTTTCCAACCCCTCCTGTCGATGTCACAGACGTTAGCAGGTTTTATGGTACTTCTGTGGAGTAATTCCTTTTTTCTCGCCGGATGTAGTGATAGACGGTTTTGTGTCTAGATACCGACCTCCGGTACAGGTCTGAACTGGCCGGAGAGTTATTCCGGGCTCAGCTACTGCCGGGGCAGACCACCGATCAGGCTACACATTACCACTTCCAGTTTGATCGCTTTCTTAGCCTCCTGCCTTCGCTTTGTTTCCGCTTGATGGCCAACGCACCTCTGTCCCCTTTTAGGTCGCTATTGCGTCTTAAGCTTTCGGTTGGTATTTGAAACTCAAATTCTCAAATTGAAGGACAAAGGGTCACACGCTATGATTCTGGGAAAAGAGAATTCCAATATCGGCCATGACAGTATAAATTAGTGACAAATACAGGCACCAGGTCGAAAACGTATTTGCCAGACTGAAACATTTTAGCGCTATAACTAGGAGATAGGATCAGCTTAAGTGCAATTACCAATCTATGCTAAACTTTGGCCGGTAGTTTCATTTGGCTACCAATCTGAATTATCTACCGGCCCTAGAATGTTGCAATTGGTCCTGAACAGTCGATCAAATTTGACAATCATCCTCAAGTAATTTGGTGTTCAATTTAGCCACAGCAACAGTTCTAGGTATTGCCTCAGTATCAAAAATCAGCTGATATGGTTTTTGATGTGCTACCTCAGTTCCAATGTCTTTTTCTTTCTCAAACATGAGCATTTCCCTCAGCTTTTAATTCAACAGAGAGTACGAAAGATTATCAACACTACTAATGGTGAAAAAGGGACAAATTCTGAAAAATATTAGAGGTGCGGTGGGGCTATTCTACTTATTAGTGAGATGATTATAACAATGCGCAGAAAAATTATTGATTGTTAATACAAATGTAACGGAACCGGCGATCGCAACCAAATCGTACGCTCTAATCAGCCTTTGGGCCTCGACACCTTCGTGGCTGATGCCATACGCTTGAGCCCTAAAATCACTTCACTATTTATTTGATATATGTCAACGGTATCTCCGCCCCGGCAACGAAACTCAACTTGGCGATATTGCACATTTGATAGACGTTGATCCGGAAATCGGGACAGGTGCTGACCAAGCAGTAAGCATCCGTGGGAGTGAAATTGTACTCGGTGACGAGCCATTCGATAAGATGCTTGGTGGCTGTATCGACGGCCTGCTCCAGGGGACGGGCCGCTTGGGTGGCGATAAGCGCGTCGGGCTTCTCGATGCGCATGAAGGGCAGGTGTTTTTGTTTCTGTAACTCGAATCGCAGGCGGACGGTGCCACATGTCTCAGCAGCAGTGCCGCTGTATTCGGTATCGCCCTGGCTCGCATGTACATCGCCAAGGTAAAAAAGGCCACCTTTATGGTAAACAGGGAGGTGGATTCTGTTACCGGTCGTTACGTCGCGGATATCGAGATTGCCACCCCAAGAGCCTTGGCCGTCGATGCTTGTCGTTACCTCACGGTCTGGTGCGGTACCGATGGTACCGATGAACGGCGTAATGGGCCACGTGATATCATCGCTAAAATGAAGTGTGCCATCGCGCATGGTACCGCTGGGACCGGGTGTGTGCCTGAAGATTTTTGTGGTGTATTCGGATGACAATTCTGGCCAGCGCGTGGATTCGCCAAACGGCCCGCGCATGGGCCCGACAGCAATCCATGAATAATCTTCGACCTCAATGTTCTCAATGCATGCAACAAGCAGGTCACCGCGTTCAGTACCTTCCACATAAACAGGGCCAGCGATAGGGTTGGCTAGGGGTGGGTTGCGGTCGAAACCCGGCCGGTTGGCGGGTATGGACTTATCTTCGGGATTCTTGAAGAAGCCTGAACTGGCGTCCCAGGTCTCAATTTCAAACGTCTCGCCCGGTTGAACGCGCAACAGGGGCCTATCGCGCCAGTTGAAGGCGTACTTTTTGGCGTCTTCGCGAAGGATCTTTTGCATTACTATTTTAGAACTTTGGGTTTGTACGAGCGTTTGTAGAAACGGCTAGCTAGCCGTTAGCTTAAATAATTTTAACAGAGAAAGAGAAACGATGCAATGGCACTCAACTAGAAAACCCTCGAAAACTATAGGTTAAAGCCGTAGCCGAATTATAGCCTAGTCCTCACCGGGCATCCAACCCCAAAAGTAGCCATAGGTCTAGTGCCTTGAGTCCATATTTCAGGTAAGATTGCTGACCCTATTGAATAACAGGCGTGGCTGGGCGCATCGGTGGCCAAGAAAATGATTTCTAACGACCTGCCTTTGACCATTTCTTCCAGAGATGGATAAGTTTTTTGGCAGGCACAGACTATCAGCCAGTATGACGCAATCGTCCGGAAAGGGGGTTGCTAACAACAAGCCGTCTCACATCGGGGTAATTCTAGAGCCGAATGACGCGCCGAAGCGACAGACGTCATGTCCGGCAATACCGAAGCGAATTTTACGATCTGACACCGGTTACCAAGTTTTGTCCTGACATCTGCCCAGATCGGTTTCATCGAATCTCTAAATCGTAGATGAGATGGTATTGATTGAGAACAGTCATTTTTACCCCCTCCAACAGTTTTATGGTATTGACGTTTTAGCTCAAATCGGAATTGGATACTAAAAAAGGAGTGAGCGTTTCTGGTTCTATTGCTATTTTGGGAATAGACATTAACAGATAACCAGTAGTGGCGTTCCGGCCAACCGGACGTCATCATCTCACCATATGATAAAATACATTTTAGGGATTGCTAAAATAAAATAGAGAATGCTTTTGTATAAAAAAGTAGCACCCAGGACAAGTCAATCATTATAGGGCACTTGGAATAACATTCTACGCACCGTCTGAATCGGGCTGGATAGTAGCTGATATTTGCATTTAAACTTTCAATTTGAACGGTCTGTTTTTGGCCTCTAATCTGTGTTCCAGCGAGACAATTTGTTTCTAGACCTTGAATCCATCGGTCGCTATTTGGGCCATGTGATGGTCATTGAGTAAGCCAAGTAGTCTGTTCCAGGCTCTCTTACGGCCACCGCCAACGGTGTAGGCCATGGCTTCCTGATCCAATCTGTCGATCGCAATCTGGAGTCATAATTTTCCGTTTTTTTGACGGTCAAATGCCACATTTCATCAATCTCTACTATCTCCATCTCCGGCCTCTTTTCCAGAACATATTCCTGGATATTGTTTCCAAATTGTCTAATCCAATTGAGTCGCGTGATATTACTCAGCCCTAATAAGTACGACCTATACCTGATAATTCATTACCCTGCAAATACAACTGGAGTTCTAATAGTTTTTTATCTAATCGCTAGTGTCCAGCTGATAAGACTCTTTCATAAAGTCTAAAATTTGTTTCTTTTATGATTATAGAACATCAAATTTGTCCTTCTTGTCAGAGCCCAAATAGAGTCCAAAATGGGACTACTGCTTCTGGAAAGCAGATGATTTATGGCC
>JASMLX010000056.1 GCA_030748495.1 Candidatus Poribacteria bacterium
CGTTTTCTTACTAAGCTAGATCTGTTGTCCTATAAGGCCAAGTTATCAACCTGTATCCGCAGTTATTACTTATCGAAAAACAGTCCAGCTACAGGTCGTTCTAAGGTCGTACCGGAAAGAGGGATTAGAGGTTGCGCTTCATTTTCAGCTGTGCTATAATAACAGCTTTGCTTATGGGTGAGATCGGCTTAGTCACACCGATATACATAATGGAGGTACAGGCTTAGTCAAACGAATATTTACTATTGTTTTGATGGCTGAACCTAAAGAAAGAGTTGAATGAACCAGGATCAGAAACAAGAAAACAGTCCTGAAATAACCAATGAAGAAGTTGAGGAAAACGAATCCGATGACCAAGCACAACCGGCAGTTTCTGAGGAACTAGCAGACACTATTTCAGAGCAAGACGCTCCATCGGACAACGATTCTGAAGCGAATCTGAACGAAACTCCTGAAGTCGAAATTACTAGCGCGCCTGAAACTTCTGAAGACTCAGTGGAAGCAATTGATTCTAGTGGATCGGAAAAAGACGATGTATCTTCGGATAACCCTACTGAGGATAACATGGTCGAGATGGACATGGAAACCCTCTTGTCTGCCACAGATAGCTCTTTTGAGACTGTCTCTGAAGGTCGAATTATCCCAGGTACAATTGTGAGTATCAGTGCAGATGAGGTTTTAGTTGACATCGGATTCAAATCAGAGGGGATTATTCCCACCGGGGAGTTTGACACCGATGACGAAGGGAATCCACAAATTGCGCTGGGTGATGAAATAGAAGTCTATGTTGTTCGGAAGGAAAATCTCGATGGTCAGGTTGAACTGTCTAAATCTCAAGCTAAGATCCATCGCGCTTGGGACGATATTGCAAAAGCCTATAACGAACAGTCTGTCGTAACAGGAACAGCCACCGACCGAGTCAAAGGTGGAATGAGCGTTGAAGTTAATGGCCTACGCGGTTTTTTGCCCGCTTCACAGATCGAATTGCGGGCCGTACCGAACCTTGACGATTACATTGGCCAATCTGTGGAGATGCGAGTTGTCAAATTTAATCGACGACGAGACAACATTGTCTTATCCCGCCGTCTGCTACTAGAGGACGAACTTAATCGTAAGAGATCGGTTTTACTGGAGCGAATCGAAAAAGGCAGCCCTGTTACAGGTGTCGTTAAAAGCATAGCCCCTTTTGGCGTGTTCATAGATCTGGATGGTATCGACGGGCTGCTTCACCGAAGTGACATGTCTTGGGGAAAGGTCAATCACCCTTCTGAAATGCTTGCGATTGGTGATGAAGTCGAGGCCTTAGTCATTGACGTCGACCGAGAAAACGAGCGGATCTCGCTCGGCTTGAAGCAAAAAACCAGTGACCCTTGGGCAGCCGTTCCGGAGAAATATCCGGTAGATACTGTCGTTAAAGGTGCAGTTGTTAATATCGTCAGTTATGGTGCCTTCATGGAAATCGCAGAAGGGATTGAAGGATTGATCCACGTTTCTGAGATGTCTTGGACACAACGTAATGTAGCACCATCGAAAATCGTGAATAAGGGAGACGTAGTAGAAGCACGTGTTCTTTCCCTTAATACAGAGGAACGTCGTATCTCTTTGAGCTTAAAGCAGTTATCGGCTAATCCTTGGGAACTCTTAGAGGCTAAATACCCAAGCGGTACTCATTTGACGGGCGTGGTCAAGAATTTGACTAACTTTGGTGCCTTTGTCGAAATCGAACCTGGAATTGATGGTTTGGTACATACCTCTGATTTTTCATGGACAGAACGAAACGTTGTCCCAAGCCAGATCTTGAAAGAGGACGAAGAGGTTGAGGTAGTCGTAAGAGACATCGATGCTGGCGAGCAAAGAATCTCCCTCAGTATCAAGCATATTTCACCCGATCCCTGGCAAGAAGCCACTGGTAAATATAAGCGAGGAACAACGGTCCAAGGACAGGTCGTTAACCTGACCGATTTTGGTGCTTTTGTGAAGCTGGAGGAAGGGGTTGAAGGGCTAATCCATATTTCAGAATTGGCTGACTATCGGGTTAATAATCCCGCTGAAGTCGTTAGCATTGGCGATCAATTAGATCTGAAAGTGATCGAGATTACCCCAGAAAAGCACCGAATTGGACTAAGTCTCCGTCGAGCCAAAGCAGAGGAAGGCAAGACAGAGAGGGCCGGGGCAACAGAACGGATAACCGAACGTCGGTATCAGGCTGTTCGTCGCCGCTCTCGTCCAAGACCTGTGGAGAAAGCCCCAGCCGCCGACGAACCGACCAGTTTTGGGTCTCTGCTCCAAAAAACACTAGGCCAAACTATTCGAGAACAGGAAGAAGAATAGATTTAGACTCGTGTTCGGACCGAACCAAAAGCCGGCTTGAAGTCTCGCTGATCTTTCCCGCCCCGTCCTGACGCCAACTATGGTTGCCCCAATTGAGCGAAGGGTAAGCTTGTTTATTCAAAGTTCCTAGGAGTTTTCTGCCTTGAATTCAGATTTTGTTTTCACTTCTGAGTCAATTACCGAAGGCCATCCAGACAAAATGGCCGATGCGATTTCAGATTCGGTTTTAGATGCTGTTATTGATGGTGACCCAACCGCTCGTGTTGCTTGTGAAACCTTGGTGACAACCGGGCTAGCATTTGTCTCTGGCGAGATTACGACCAAATCAACCGTCAATATTCCAGCCATTGTCCGCCAAGTGGCCGATGGGATTGGATACACCAAAGCTGAATACGGATTTGACTTCAATCACTCTGCGGTTCTAACCTCGATTGATGAGCAATCACCAGATATCGCCATGGGTGTGGACCTACTGGGTGCCGGCGATCAGGGCATGATGTTTGGTTACGCCTGTAATGAAACGCCAGAACTGATGCCAATGCCGATTATGATAGCGCATAAACTAACTCGGCGACTCGCTACTGCTCGCAAAGAGAAAATCCTGGGCTTTTTGAGACCCGACGGAAAGTCTCAGGTCACAGTCGAGTATAGAGAGGGACAACCGATGGTACGTGCGGTTGTGATTTCGACTCAACACGATCCGGAAATCGAAACTACAGATCTTCGTCAGGCTGTTATTGAAGAGATCATCAAACCAATAATTCCTGCAGGCTTGCGACATCCGCAGATCATCTATCATATCAACCCCACAGGCCGGTTTGTAACCGGCGGGCCTCAAGGTGACACTGGCTTGACGGGACGTAAAATTATCGCCGACACCTACGGTGGAATGGGACGACACGGCGGCGGTGCATTCTCAGGTAAAGATCCAACCAAAGTCGATCGAAGCGCCGCCTACGCAGCGCGACATGTTGCCAAAAATATTGTGGCGGCTGGCTTGGCTGACCGCTGTGAGGTTCAGCTTTCTTATGCCATCGGCGTAATTGAACCAACCTCGGTAATGGTGGATACGTTTGGTACCGGCTCAGTTTCAGACCAGAAACTAACCGGGCTGGTCAATCGACATTTTGATCTTACCCCGGCTGGCATCATCGAACGCTTACAGCTAAGAAAACCGATTTATCGCAATACTTCGGCTTACGGCCATTTTGGTCGAGAAGAACCGGGATTTACCTGGGAACTTACCGACTATGTTGATCGACTACAAAGCGAGAAGTAAGAATTGGGAACTTACTATTTACTATTCTAAAACAGATATAACGAGGTTCTAACAAGCTGGGGCCGACTGAAGTTTGATCATCCAGGTAAAAATAAACACAATCAAACGGGAGTAATAAGAATTAAGAATTCATCATTCCTATATTCGCTATTCACTATTTAAACAATGAATTACGACATTCAAGATCCAGCTTTAGCTGAGGTTGGGAAACAACGAATCTACTGGGCGGATCGGTTTATGCCGGTTCTGAGTCAAATCCGTGAGCGCTTTGAAATTGAGAAACCGCTAACTGGAGTACGTATCGCTGCTTGCTTGCATGTTACTACTGAAACTGCTAATTTAATGCGGACACTGAAAGCGGGTGGTGCAGAAACGGTTTTATGTGCTTCTAACCCACTTAGTACACAAGATGATGTGGCGGCTTCTCTAGTCGTCGATTGCCAAATCCCTGTTTTTGCTATCAAAGGCGAAGACACAGAGACATACTACCGGCATATCGACGCCGCCATCGATTTTCAACCTACTATCACCATGGATGATGGTGCAGACTTGGTTTCTAAGCTGCATAGCGGTGAAGTCGAAGCCTCAATTGTCGATGGAGTGCTTGCTGGCACAGAAGAAACCACTACTGGTGTTATTCGACTAAAAAGCATGGCAGCTGAAGGGGTTCTGAAATACCCGATTGTGGCAGTCAACGATGCCCAAACAAAACACCTTTTTGACAACCGCTACGGTACAGGGCAAAGCACTCTGGATGGAATTATCCGTGCTACCAATCTGCTAATGGCAGGATCGACTTTTGTCGTTGCCGGATATGGCTGGTGTTCCAGAGGTCTGGCAAATCGTGCGCGAGGACTTGGTGCTGAAGTGATCGTAACAGAGGTTAATCCGCTTACTGCCTTGGAGGCCATCATGGATGGATTTCGTGTAATGCCAATGATAGAAGCGGTTAAAGAGGCTGAGGTCATCTGCACAGTGACTGGGAATATTCACGTAATACGAGGTGAACACTTTGAAGTCATGAAAGACGGGTGTATCGTTGCTAACTCCGGTCACTTCAATGTTGAAATCGACATTTCAGCTCTCGAAAATTTGAGTCAAGAGCAAACGACCATTCGCGAATTCGTGGAAGAGTACACCTTAAAAGATGGCCGCAAAGTTTATTTACTAGGCCAAGGACGGTTGATTAACTTAGCGGCAGCGGAAGGTCACCCCGCCAGCGTGATGGATATGAGCTTTGCGAACCAAGCACTCTCCGCTGAACACATTATTCAGCGACACCAAAAGATGGAGAATCAAGTCTATGGTGTTCCACAAGATATCGACCGAACCATTGCCAGCTTAAAATTGAAAGCATTTGGTGTGGAAATTGATCAATTAACTGAGGAACAAGAAACTTATCTTAACTCCTGGACCATGGGCACTTAAGAATTGAGAATTGGGAATCCACCATTCACTATTCTATTCATACGGACATGTGGAACTGGATTAAAAAATCTGAAGTTTGGGAAAACGTAGCACTGATCATCGGCGTTTTTTCACTGTGGCCGACGATTCTACTTAAGGATAAACCGCTGGATGCTTATAATGGCTGGGTTGAGGTCTACCGCCGATATCTTGGTCTACTGATCGTTGTTCTGTTGGTTATTTTAGCTCGTCGCTTCTATCGTATTGTGGTTGCTTTTAAGCAACATGATCGGCGATAGGGAGATATTGAAGGTTAATAATTGGGAAGACTGTCGTTACCCCTGCTATTTCGCTAACAGATTGTTCGAACTCAATAACGCTCAATAACAGGCGAACAGGGCTCGAAGGGGGAGGGCTAACAAGAATGGGTGTTTTAGTTGTCGGGTCGGTTGCACTAGATACAGTTGAAACCCTTGAAGGGAAGGTTGAAGACTCGCTAGGTGGCTCGGCGACCTACTTTTCAGTGGCGGCGAGTTTCTTCCATCAACAGATTCACCTAGTTGGAGTTGTTGGTGATGACTTTCCATCAGAACACGTTGATTTTTTGAGTAAACGCGGTATTGACTTGCAAGGGCTTGAACAGATTACCGGTGGGAAAACCTTCCGTTGGGGCGGAAGTTATGTTAGCGATCTAAATGCAGCTGAAACAGAGTTTACTGACCTGAATGTGTTTAGCGATTTTGATCCTAGACTGCCGGATACCTACCAAGATACCCCCTATGTTTTCCTGGCTAATATCAATCCGGAATTACAACTTCGGGTGCTAGAACAGGTTTATCATCCCAAATTGGTAGTTTGCGATACTATGAATTTGTGGATCGATATTAGTCGACCGGCTTTAATGGAGACACTGAAGCAGGTCGATATTCTGATTCTTAACGATGGTGAAGCCAAGCAACTCACAGAGAAGAAAAATCTAATTCAAGCGGGAAAAGAAATCCTGACTTATGGGCCGAGTCGTGTGGTCATAAAAAAAGGCGAACACGGGGCAATCAGCTTGACTGAATCCGAGTTTTTCGCCGTTCCAGCTTATCCGCTAACTTCTGTCTTTGATCCTACCGGAGCCGGAGACAGTTTCGCTGGTGGATTTATGGGATATCTTGCAGCTCAAAATCAATCGAACGATGAACAGACTATTCGTCAAGCAATTGTTTACGGAACTGTAGTGGCTTCATTTAACGTAGAGGATTTCAGCCTCAATCGACAACGAACCCTGACGCGGCAGGAAATCGACGACCGCTTTAATCGACTCAAAGGCATAGCTCACTTTTGACCACTGACTAGTGTTGTAGACAGAAACAGTTACTTTAGATCTGTTGAAGTGCCCGGCGCATCCGCCCGATTCCTGCTTCTGCTTCGGTTGGGCTGATAATAAGCGGTGGGGAGATCCGTAACACATTGCCCGCAAGGGGACCTATCAGGTGTAGACCTTGTTGGTAACAGGCCAATACCAATTGGTTAGCAATCGAATCAGATTCCAACTCAAGCCCCCAGACCAAACCTTCTCCTCTGACCCTTGTAGCAAAGGAAAACTCATCTGTTAGTTGGCATAACCCTTTCTCAATTACTTGGCCGGCTTGGCAGCAATTATCAAGGATGGGAAAGGTCTCGAACGTGTCTAACGTTGCCAAGGTTGCTGCACAACCCCGTGGAGTTCCACTAAAAGTATCTGAGGCTTCACCATAGTCGAAGGTCGATAATAGATCTGCTCTGCCGACAACCGCCACAATTGGCTCGCCATTGCCAATTCCTTTACCGCACACAACCAGGTCCGGATCTAAGCCATACTTGGTGGTGGCATACATTTCACCGGTACGACCGTGGCAAGACTGCACTTCGTCTAAGATGAAAATCACCTGATGGTCGTTGCACCAATCGTTAATGGTGCGTAGATACCAATCTGGTGGATGGTAGGATCCCTTGGCACCAAGATAAGGCTCTGTTACCAGCATAGAAATCTGGTTTGGGTATTCCTCTCGCAGGCGATTCAATTGTTCCAGCACTTTTACTTTTAAAGTCTGGTTCGGTTTGTCTCGGACATCCTTCACCATAGGGAAGTCGATCCAACGAACATTAGGGTTCTGACTCTTGTCCCCGGTTACGTCGCCGGCTAATCCCTTTTTGCCATGAAAGCCATAACGGGTAGCCAAAATCAGATGCCGATCCGGATGGTAGCGTTGTGCCGCCCACATCGCTTTGATGATTCCTGCTGAACCACAAGCCGCCCATAAGATCTGTTCCATCTTCGGCAAGGCAAAACTATCGATTAAGCGACTTGCGGCTTCGACCTCAACAGCAGTCAGCACATTATAGGCATTCCTTGGTAGACCTTTCGCATAAAAGGCGAATCTCTCCTCAAAATAGGCGTGTTGATGCCCCAGGTTAGCTACCAAAACACCGGAAGCAAAGTCCATCAATTTTTGCCCTTCTAGATTCCACAACCAGATGCCTTCAGCTCGATCGACGACTAGTTGTGTTGGGGTGTAGGTTTTGTGTCCTTTGGAGACTAATTTGCCAAGTCGGTTTCGGACTATATTCGACTTAGCTTCTCCTTCAATTTGGATCAGATGACTTTCAACTTGACTCAAAATGTTAAACCTTTCCTTTTCAATTCAACTTCAGCTGGTTGGGACCTGAGAGCGAACGAGAGGCCGGTCTACGGCTGGATCATTGCGCTAATTTGTACGCTTCGACCTCCCGGATCGCAGCTAGTGAAGGAGCTAACACCCGGAAAAACTTAGCATAGCGACCGGCAAAGGTCCTTTTAATCACGTTGATAACGTGGTCATCAGGATTAACAACGGTTTTGGTAACAATTCGGTCATCAATAGTGCGGTTGACTTTAATGCGAATCATACTCGATGTGAAGCGAAGCCGGTCAATAACAAACTTGGTTTGGAGATGACCGTTTCGGTCGAAATTCCGACTCCGAACCGAGTGGGCAATTTCCCATTTATTAGTTTTTGGTTCCAGATATTCCAAACTGAACATGAGCAGGTTTTGGTTGTGGATAATGAGTCTGCGGATGGATTGTGGCTGGGGGAACTTAATCACAAAAGCACGATCTTTATTCTTTTGAGGTGGCAGTGCAATGGCAACTGTTTCTAAATTACCATCAACCAACCGTTGATCAGTTACTTCCAAATCCGGTGCTAGCATCAGATTGTCACTCCACTGAGTCGAAAGTGAAGCCAGGCAGCCCATTAGGAAAATCGGCAATATCATTAAACAAATAAGTAGGATGCCGTTATAAATCCAATGGGTAGCTCGACTGACTACAAATCCGCTCCACGATCCCGAAGTGTAATTTAACATTTTTTACTCCTATCAGATTTTCGTTGTTGGGTTTTTGAGCCTGTTCTTAAGGGCTGTGCCATCGGAAAGGGCGGAAAAGTGGAAGATGTTTGTTCGAACGAAGTAGCCTCTTCCTTAGAAGAGACTGCAGTATCGCCGATTCCAGACGAAGAGATCCTATCAAATGTTGATTTATAGGTTTGAAGATGCTGCTTCGCTAACAAAGATGAAAGAAAAGGTGCATAGCTCGGTTTCTGGTTTGAATTTGCAATTCTATGGTATTTATCAGTAGTTTCTACTTGTGTCTTTGCTGTAGTTTGAGAAATTCGCATCATCAGTAACCCAACAGTAAAGCCGGCAATATGAGTGCCCCAAGCAACAGGAACTTGAGCCGGTGCCAAATAGGCATTAATAATTTGTAAAGCGATCCAGGCCAGTAGAACAATAGTAGTTGAAACGGGAACCACGGTGATAAACAGAAAAGCACGAATTTTTTTGCCTCGACAAACGGCTAAATGTCCCCCCATAATCCCCGCAATAGCACCACTTGCACCTATTAGGTAAGCGGTCGAACCGGGGTGGAATCCAACGTGCACCATTGCCGAAAGAATCCCTGACAACAGATAGAAGGCTAAGAACATCCAGCGACCAATCCGATTTTCCAAGTCTGGTCCGAAAGCTGACAAATACAGCATATTGCCAATTAGGTGCAAGAACCCACTTTCAAGGCGAATATCGTGAAAAAACAGTGCGTATAGTAGTCGAGGAGCATGATTTTTGATACTGGAAAAAGAGGACAGAAAATCGAAAGGTACAATAGTGTACATCTTGATTAAATCTACCCCATAAAGATACTGGGCGAATAATTGCCACCCGAAAACTGTTACATTAGTCGTTATCAGGAAATAGACGGCAGAAATTCTACTGATTTTAGGGTTCGGTAAGCTAGTAAATTGGTCAAATTCTGTTCGAAATGGAATTAACATGGGGCCGTCATCTATCCACTATTCATAACCGGATTAAGTTGGTAGATCTGCATACTGGTTCAAGATCTCGTCGGGAACATCAAAATGATCCACAATACCTATGACCAGTTCCCGTATTGGGGCGTTATTAATCTGGAATATTTCTTGTGCCACACCAGGACCAGCTCCTACCAGGACCGTATCGCCTTCGCCAGCCCCCACGTAATCGACAGCGATAGTTGGCGTGCGAACCACTTCATTGAGCAGACTCAATGGTTTCACCAGTAAAAGTGTCCGATTATTATACGCCTGGTGCTTAGTTAGCGAAACAACTTTACCGATGACTTTGGCGATATACATTGAGAATCAAGAATTTATAATTTACCATCGACCTTATTATTCATCAATTAGGGAAACCGTATCCACCAAACCAACGATGGCTACATCAGTTGGCATCTCCCGGTCCGGATGGGTAAAACTAGCATCACCGCCGCTCACGGTATAAACTAAGTCGCCGATCCCGGCTAATCCTTCTGTATCAACGGCGACATGAGCAGATCCAATTTCTATCCCTTTTTCAGAGATTGGTTGAACAGCTAGTAGACGCATCCCGACTAAACTAGGATCTTTTTGCGTGGCGACAACAGTACCGATAATTTTTCCCAGATCCATCTCGATTTTTACCCCTAAATTCTATTTAGAATTGGCTATCCACTGGTTGAATAGCTAACTCCTCAATGCGTGTGTGTAGCGTATTGCGGTTGATACCCAGCAATTGTGCCGCCCGGCTGCGGTTCCCATTAGTATGCGCCAGAATAGCTTCAAACAAAGGTTTTTCGTAAGATCGACGAATTTCATTATGTAGATTTCCCATTTCGTCTACATTTCGATCTAAGTACTGGTCAACCTGATAGGAGACTAACTGCTGGATCTGAACTTGTAGATCGAAGTCCGTCGCCGAAGTAAAAGAAACTTCTGTCCCCAGATCTGAAAAATGTTCGGGTAATAATACATTGCCAGAACTCATTACTAAGGCTCTCTTAATGGTGTTCTCTAATTCGCGCACATTGCCTATCCAATTATGCTTTAAAAGCATATCCACTACCTTTTCGGAGATCGACACTTTCGGTTGGTTGTAGGATTCAGCAAATCGAGTGATAAATAGATCTACCAAGGCTGGAATATCTTCTAGTCGCTCTCTTAGGGGCGGCAGGTAAATGGGAATCACATTTAGGCGATAGAATAGATCTTGCCTGAAGTTGCCTTTCTGAACCTCCTGGCTTAATTGACGATTGGTAGCTGAGACCACACGAACGTCTACCTTCTGACGACGGCCGGATCCAATAGGTTCAATCTCCCGCTCCTGCAGAACTCGCAACAGTTTTATCTGAACCTCTTGAGGTAACTCCCCAACTTCATCCAGAAAAATCGTGCCTTTACCAGCTTGCTCAAACTTCCCTTGTCGAGCATCCTCGGCGCCTGTATAGGCCCCTTTCACATGTCCAAACAGGGCACTTTCGATTAATGCCGAGGGGATCGCACTGCAGTCGACTACCACAAATTTCTCGTTAGCTCGAGAGCTATTTTCGTGAATTGCTTTGGCAACTAATTCTTTTCCCGCTCCACTTTCGCCAATAATCAGTACCGTTTCGTGGCTAACCGCCGCGCGTCCAATGGTCTGGTAGACCTGGCGCATGGCCGCACTTTCACCCACAATTTGGCCTTTTGCTTGAGAGATTGACGCTAAGTCTTTCGAGTTGTTGTTTTCTCGTTGCAGAAGAGCAGATCTGGCATGCTCTGAAGCATTGGCAGCTTTGGTTGCCACTTCAATCAATGCTTCTCTATCAAAAGGCTTGGTGATATAATCGTAAGCGCTCCGCTTTGCGGCTTCGATGGCTGTCTGCGTATCTCCATGTGCGGTGATAATAACTACCGATGTAGTCTCATCAGTCACCTTTAAGTCATTGAGTAGGTCTAGACCGTTAGCATCCGGCATAATGATATCCAAGAAAACCACGGCGTAAGTTTGAGGTTGAAAAAGCTCCAGCGTTTCCCTACCATTCTTGGCTACATCGACGGTGAAGTCAGCCCTCTCCAGAAACTTTTGCAGTACGAAACGGATACTGTCGTCGTCGTCAGCAATTAAGATTTTAGTATCTGCCATTTAATTCCTTCTATGCATGGATTATTTTATGACTATCTCTGTGTCTCCATCACGTACTGTTCAACCGGCAGCGTTATGATAAACGCCGTCCCTTCAGTCTTTGTTACATCGACCTCAATTTTGCCACTATGCTCAGCTACAATCTGCCTGCTAAGTGCCAAACCAATACCTGTTCCTTTTTGTTTAGTGGTAAAGAACGGATCAAATAAGTGTGGTACGATTTTATCTTCAATACCACACCCCGTATCCTCAACCCGAATCTGTACCTGGTCAACAGTTTGACATAGACTTGTGTATACGGTTAGTATTCCGTGATCCTCCATAGATTCAATTGCATTCCTGAAGAGGTTGAGTAAAACCTGACGCATCCGGCCTTGGTCGATTTCAACGAGAGGCAGTTCCGAGGTAAACCGCCGTTCAACTTGAACTCGATGTTTGTCAAGATCTGCTCGACACAACTCTAAGGTTTTTTCGATTATCTGACCGAGATCAAAAGTTTGGAAGTTGGGCTGATATGGACGACCAAAGACTAGCAATTCCTCGACTACCCGATTCAACCGGTCTACTTCTTTGAGAATAATACTCAGACAAGTTCGACTCTCATCTGTTAAATAGTTGTCTAATTCCAGTAACTGAGCGGAGCCGAGAATGCCACCCAGCGGATTGCGTACTTCATGCGCAATGGTAGTTGCCATCTTGCCAAGTGTTGCTAACCGCTCTGCCTCAACAAGCGAATCGACCATCTGCTGGATTTCGACCCGCTGTGCCAAGATCGAAGCCACAATGGTCAGGGTTCTTATATCTTCTTCAATCGAGAATCGATCTGCGGTCTTGTCGATGGTCAAGGTACCAACAGGCTGTTGGTTGATAATAATCGGTAAGCACCAAGAAGCGACTTTATTTTTCGATTCTACCTCCTCAATGGCACACATTTTTCCCTTATCGTGTAGAATCGCGATTGGTTCATTGTGGTCTAAAACATACTGGCAAATTTCATCAATATGGTCGACTTCACCTCGCCGAATCTCAGCTTCGGTCAGCCCAACAGTAACTGGAATGGTTCTGACCAATTGATTCTCGGACCAGATTCGAAGTGTCCCACGGTGAATTCCCATTTTCTTAGCTAAGACGCGAATTCCTTGTTCTAATAGAGTGTCTAAGTCAGTAGCAGCAGGCCTCCGACGCATATTAGCAAGTTGACTGATATCAAATATAGTTGACAGGCTGTGGATCTGTTTAGCCAAATCCAAGTTGACGTGGTCTATGTCGTGCAATTGGTCAGCCGTTTTTTGCCGTTCGGCCTTCAACCACTGAATCATACGGACAATAAAGACGGCTACGAATGGGTAAATTGTGGCCACAATCGCAAATTGGAACTGATTTGGGTTCAACGAGACATAGATTAGATTAGCCCCGGTAGTAAGGCCTAAAATTGTATATTGGCCAACTTTCTGACTGTACCTACCGGCCAAGATCATCACCCCATAATACAGATGGGTGGCAATATAGGAGTTCTGAAACCCCACCAGTGGATCGTGTGCTCCATAAAGAAACAGGTTAATGAGAATCACTAACCCGGTTAGAAGAACCGTAGGCATACCGCGTTAGCTTTGTTTCAAACTTCCTTGGATCGTGCTCTAACCAGGAGACCACATCTTTGGGTCAAATCGAAGGTTCATCCCTGATCAGGGAGGAGAGTAAACTTCAGAAAGTTAGTTAGCATCCGTAATCCAACTTCACCACTTTTTTCAAGGTGAAACTGGGTTGCAACTAGATTCCGTATGGCTACTACACTACAAAACCCAACTGTATAATGAGAGGTTCCAATTTGGATTGCGTCATCATCAGGAATCGGATAATAGGAATTAACGAAGTAAAAATGGGCTGGATTCGGCACCCCCTCGAAGATCCAGTGAGGCTGGGTTTGATGGACCATATTCCAGCCAATCTGTGGCACTTTGAACCCGGTACGCGCTTCAAATTGCCGGACCTGACCCGGTAAAATGCCGAGACAGTTTGCATCTTCTTCTGTGCTGTGATGGAACAGGATCTGGATACCGATGCAAATTCCCAACATCGGTTTGTTCACTTCAAAGGCTTGGCGTAAGATTAAATCTAAGCCTCGTTCTCGCAAGGTGGTCATGGTAGCTTTCGCCGCTCCAACCCCCGGAAAGATGATCTTCTCTGCCGATTGAATTAGGTCCGGATCAGCGGTAATTTCAGCTTGGAATCCAAGATGGTTGACCGCCCGCTGAACACTGGTCAAATTACCTGCGTTATAATCAATGATGGCAATCATCTCAGTCGGTTTCAGAAGATTGCAAATTATCGATCTGTCGGTGGAGGTTAACTATCTCAATAGCGGTAACTGCGGCTTCGGCTCCTTTGTTGCCAGCTTTAGTTCCGGCTCTCTCAATAGCTTGCTCAATAGTATCGGTTGTAATCACACCGAAGATCAGCGGAACGTCAGTTAACAGTGCAACCTGAGCGATTCCCTTAGCGCTTTCACCGGCTACATAATCGAAGTGGGATGTTGCACCGCGGATCACAGCCCCGAGACAAATTATAGCATCGTAACGATCCGTGGCGGCAACTCGCTTAGCGGTTAGCGGAATCTCGAATGAGCCCGGCACCCAAAACAGGTCCACGCTTTCCAGGTCAGTACCGTGTCGCCGTAGCGCGTCTTGCGCGCCTGAGAGCAGGTTATTAGTAATAAAACTATTAAAACGACTAACGATAATAGCGAACTTCAGATCGGTGCCGACCAAATCGCCTTCATAAGTTTTTGTCATACAATTATCCTGAACAACTTGATGAGAGAGGGGGGTCCAAGACCAGATGCCCCAATTTAGATCGTTTGGTTTCTAAGTAGTGCTGATTGAATTGTTGCGGCTTTACCTGGAGTGGAACACGCTCTACTACCTCCAAAGCATGTCCTTCCAGACTACTAATTTTTCGTGGATTATTGGTCAGTAACCGCATTTTTCCAACGCCTAAATCCCTCAGGATTTGGGCTCCAATACCGTAATCTCGAAGGTCAGCAGGAAAGCCCAGTTTTTCATTAGCCTCAACGGTATCGAGGCCTTCTTGGTCTTGCAACTGGTAGGCGCGAATTTTATTGCTTAACCCCATTCCGCGTCCTTCTTGCCGCATGTAGAGCACGACACCTTCGCCCTCCTCCGCAATTAACCCCAAAGCTCGATCCAGTTGTTCTCCGCAGTCACAACGAAGTGCCCCAAACACGTCACCAGTCAAGCATTGAGAGTGAACTCTAACCAGAGTCGGTCGGTCGGCCACAATCTGCCCTTGCTTCAAGGCTATGTGCGTTTCGCTATCTGTCACACTCTCATAAGCAACCAGTTGAAACTGGCCATATTTGGTCGGCAAAACAGCTTCCGCCGTTCGACGGATTAGGGTCACGGTTTGTAAGAGGTAAGCGATGAGATCCGCAATCGTGACAATCTTTAACCGATGTTGCCGGGCAAACTTTAACAACTCTGGAACCCTTGCCATCGTGCCGTCTTCGCTTAGAATTTCGCATAGAACACCGGCAGGATAAAGATTCGCCAATTGGCACAGATCTATAGTCGCTTCTGTGTGTCCAGCACGGCGTAGAACCCCACCTTCGGCGGCTTTTAAGGGGAATATATGGCCCGGGCGGAGAAAATCGTCAGGCGAGGCGGTGGGATCGATAAACTTTTGAATTGTCATAGATCGTTCTTGGGCTGAAATGCCGGTCGTCACCTCTTTAGCATCAATTGTGACGGTGAACGCCGTACTCATTTTGGAGGTGTTTTCGGCCACCATAGCGAAAAGTTCCAGTTCTTGCAATCGTTGCGAAGTCGCTGGCAGGCAAATCATGCCCCGGCCATACTTGGCCATAAAGTTAATGGCTTCTGGTGTGGCTTTCTCAGCTGCCATTATCAGATCCCCTTCATTCTCCCGGCCGGGATCATCGATTACCACAATGATTTCACCATCGCGAATAGCCTGAATTGCTTCTGGAATGGTATTAAGCGCCATTTTTAGCTGCCCTTTTGCACAAATTCAATCAGCATAACCGTTTGTTTGTAGAAAATCTAAACTAATGTCACTATTGGCGTGGCCCGATAGCAATAATTGCTCGACGTATCGACCAATCAGATCTACTTCCACGTTGACTAAATCTCCAACCTTCTTGCGGCCTAGTGTTGTCACCTGTTTGGTGTGCGGAATCAATGCCACTTCGAAAGCGTTATCTTCTCGCTTAGAAACGGTCAAACTAACGCCATCAACGGTTACAGAACCTTTATAGACGATGTAACGACCAGCCTGATCCGAGATTGACACCCGCATAATGGATGAAACGCCTTCGTCCCACCATCCGGTAATGGTAGCTGTTTCATCGACGTGCCCTTGAACCAAATGGCCGCCCAATCGGTCACTGAGACGAACAGACCTTTCAAGGTTAACAGGACTACCCGCTGTTAGACAACCGAGATTGGTTGAACGAAGAGTTTCGGCTGAGACATCGGCTACAAAACTTGGAGTCAAATCAATGACTGTTAGGCAAACACCGTTAACTGCAATACTATCCCCTATTTTAGCATCTTCCAGTACCGTGTTAGCTTGAATCTGAAGACGGGCTGACTGCCCTGATCCTATACCTGCTGGCCGGTGAGAAGACACCTTATCGAGGTACTGGATGCAACCGACCTCTTCAACTATTCCCGTAAACATAATCTTCTATGGAGGCTTCTATCAGCAGATCTGCCCCGACCTGTTTAACCTCCATCTCTCCTAATTTCACCGCTTGGCTTAGCTTTTGAATCCCCATTCCTTGAATAGCGCCAGGAGCATCTACTCCGCCAACTAAGATCGGGGCTAGAAAAAACATGATGTGATCTACAATCCCAGATCGGATGGCGGAAGCATGAATTTCGCCTCCCCCCTCGATTAGCACGCTGGTGATTTCTCGTTGACCAAGTTGGGCCATCAATTGTGTTAAATCCACCCGGTTAGCCACCGAATTGACGACGAGTACCTGTGCTCCTAATTCTCGATAAACCTGCCGTTGGCTGGCACTAATTTGATTGGTAGTAGCGATGATAACGCTAGCTGGACTATCGGAATTAAAAATCTTGGCCGTGGATGGTGTACGTCCTTGTGAATCGACAACAATTCGAACCGGATCTCGTCCAACAGAATTAGGTAGCCGTGTTGTTAGTAGTGGATCATCCGCCAAAACAGTTCCAACGCCGACTAGCACCGCATCAACTGCATCCCGAATTTGGTGAACCATTGTTCGCGACTGCGGACCGGTAATCCATTTCGATTCGCCAGTGGAAGTAGCAATCTTTCCATCCAAACTGGTGGCTGCCTTCGATATTACCAAAGGTAATCCCGTCGAAATGTACTTGATAAAACTAGCGTTCTGCTTTTTGGCCTCTCGTTCTAGCAAACCAACCTGTGTTTCGAGGCCTGCTTGTCTTAAAGCCGAAATTCCTTTTCCGGCAACCTGCGGGTTTGGATCGATCATTGCCACTACAACCTGGCGGATACCAGTCTTAATAATGGCTTCGGTGCAGGGTGGTGTCCGTCCAAAATGACAACATGGCTCTAGCGAAACGTAGAGGGTTGCATCTTGAACTCGCTCTCCAGCCTGTCGTAGGGCGTGAATCTCCGCATGAGGCGTCCCGGCCCTTTGGTGAAAACCTTCGCCAACAACTTCATTTGATTTAACCACGACCGCACCAACCATTGGGTTGGGGCTAGTTCGTCCACGTCCCCGTTCAGCTAAGGCCAATGCTCGCCTCATAAATTGAGGGTCTAGATTTGCCATCACTACCAGTTCGCTCAGCAAATTCGAATTATAGCACAGCCATTTTTTCTATCACAAGTCGATCAGACCTGATCCTCGAGTCAGAGATTGATAGGTTTAGTACAGTTAGCATAGAGCCGAATTACTGTCGCTAAGTTAAGGCGAACCAGTAGATCACTGATCTGCTTTTGGATCGCAAAGCGGATTCCCTCCATCGCTCCCTTGCCAACATTGACGCGACGTGGTTTCCCAACTTCGATCTGATCAAACCGGTTTTTTTGCAGTAGATCTGTTAAGGATTGGCAAGAAAAGTAGTAGAGATGGTCTTTGGGATGAACATAAGGCCAGTTCTCTTTTTGCATTTTCATTTGGATGCTTCCACCATTGGGAACTTCGACGACCAACTTACCGATTCTTGGTTTCAAAATGCGACGGATTTCGGTTAAGAGTGGATTGGGATCTGGAATATGCTCTAACACATGAAATAGCGTTATCACATCAAAATGGTCATCGGGAAAGTTAGCCTCGAATAGATTTCCACAAAAAACGGCTAAATCATAATGCTCTCTGGCATATTGACAACCCGCCTGCGATAGGTCAACCCCGTAGGTTTCCCATCCAGCCGATTTGGCTAAATGCAAAAATGTTCCCATACCACATCCCAGATCCAGTAACCGCCTTCCTGCTACCTTGGTAGTGACTTCAGCTAACCGTTCTGTCATTTGCGCCCACTCCATAGGGTCAGTCACCAACCGGGTGCGCTTCTCCGACGGATAATAGTGGGATATATAGTCGCCTGCCAGCATGGGGGCCGAAACTCTTGGATTAACGAAGATCAAGCGGCATTGGTTGCAGGAGACAATGTTCAAACCGTCCTTCCGAAACAGAAAGGCTGTTTGACTATGTTCACAAATTGGGCAGTTAGCGGGCTCAAGTGCAGACATACTCACTAACATTTTAATGTTGCCTATTATGACACTATTTCGATTCAGACGCAATCCTGAATTAGGACGCAGACCAAACTCACCAGGTAGAATTGCTTAGTCAGTGGTATAATGTATGCCAATTATCGAGTCGGAGGACGGTTAGTATAATGTCTGTCTACTTTGCACATGGCGGCGAAAACGAAATCATTACCAATGCACAAAAACAGGAACTGATCCAGAAATTGCTGGGGGAGCATCAACCAGAGAAGATATTGGTTCTCCCTCCTGATATTACCCGGCTTCATTCTAATGCAGGCTTGCTGACACAACTCCTCTATCAGCAGTGGGTCGAGCAAGCCAAAACCAGCGATAAACGATTTGATGTCCTCCCGGCTATCGGCACCCATTCTCCCATGAGCCCAGAGCAGGTTGAAACCATGTTTGGTCGGATGGAACAGGCCACTTTTTACCACCATGACTGGCGAAACGAGATTCAGCGGTTGGGCGAAGTGCCGGCAGATATAGTCCGTGAAATCTCAGGTGGAAAGATCGACTATAGTATTCCGGTCGAGATCAATCGACGAATTGTAGAAGGTGAGCACGACCTGATTTTGTCAGTAGGTCAGGTGGTACCGCACGAAGTGGTCGGCATGGCCAACGGATTCAAAAATGTGCTAGTCGGAACCGGTGGTGCGGAGATGATTAATAAATCTCATTTTCTAGGAGCGGTAGACGGGATTGAGCGGATGTTGGGCCAGACCGAAACTTCAGTTCGTTATGTATTCAACTATGCCCACCAGAACTATCTCAAACCGATCGGTATCGTCTATCTGATGTCGGTGATGGGTTCAGCTGAAACAGGCGAAACGGTAATGCGGGGGCTGTTTGCTGGTGATGATCATCAAGCCTTTGAAATGGCGGCAGAACTAAGTCGGAAGGTCAACTTCAATTTGTTAGCTCAACCCCTTAAGCGGACAGTAGTATATTTGGATCCACTGGAATTCAAGAGCACTTGGTTAGGTAACAAGTCGGTCTATCGAACTCGGATGGCCATGGCCGATCGGGGGGAATTGATTGTAATTGCCCCTGGCTTACGCGAGTTTGGTGAAGATTCTGAAATTGATCGTTTGATTCGAAAATACGGTTATCTTGGCACTGAAATGACGTTGCAGCAAGTGGCCGGGAACGATGATCTGCGTCGTAATTTGTCGGCCGCTGCCCATCTGATTCACGGCACTTCTGAAGGCAGATTTAGAATTATCTACGCCACCAAACATTTGAGCCAAGCAGAGATTGAAGGTGTGGGTTATCAATGGGCGGATCTGGAGCAAACTTTGGCCAAATACAATCCTGGCAAACTGACCGACGGCTATCACGACGACTTTTTCTACATCAGTAATCCGGCCCAAGGATTATGGGCTTTGAAGAGCCAATTCAGCTAAATATTTGAGTTCACCTAACATTTCGGAGCATAGTGGAAAAATGTCAGGTGCAGCGATTGAAAATAGAGTGTTTTTCATGACCCCCCTGACATTAAAGGCCGAATTTGAAGTAGCTAAAAGGTACTGGATTACTATAAATATTGCCGGGCATCATTTACGACCAAATAGCCCGCTTTATTGGCATACAGACGGCAGAGGAATGTCCGATCCTCTTAAGACACATTAGTTTTTCAACTTATAATCCAGAAATTGTGTGAAAGTAACTTTACGAAAAAAAACTAATCTGATATAATATGCTCGTTCTGGTTTGGATTCACACGCTGCGTCTAAGAAATGTCCAAATACTGTTAATGTAAACGGCGGGTTCTCCCGCCTTAGGGAAAAATCTTGCTTTTGTAACTAGCTAGTATTAATAGCGGTAATATGTAACCGAAATCTGCAAGGAGATGATTAAAGTCAGTTTTGTATCTTGTAGGAGGAGTAAAAGGTAAAAATGGAGTTTGATAAATCGCAATTAGTAGGTAAATCCGGTTTCGAGCGTATGATGCTTGAAACGTTTGAAGATCATGAGAGCAAAAAGCATGCTGTTCAAGCTTTTATTATCAATGCACTGATTATCATCTCAATTGGGGCCATTATATATGAGTCCTATATTGAAGACAAGATTGAAACAACGCAAGCTCTAGCAGAACAAGCATATAGACAGATCGAAAGAGAGCACCCTGAAATCAATGACGCCATTGAGAAAGTGCCATACGACGAAGAAAAATATGTCAGGTTATTTGATGAACTCTTTGAACTTCGGTTGACATCCCGACCAGACTACTTATTGGATAATCCGGCTTATCTAGATATTTATGAAGCCACAGCCAACGCAGAGGCCCCCTCACTAACTCGTATTGAGCCTAAGTTAGTGCACAAGCGGTTTATCCAGGCTATTACCTATTTCGAAAGGGAAGAAGAGAAATTTGCCTCAAATGAATCATATGTAACATTTCGCAACGCCTTTAAAGAGTGGGGACAAACGATAGATCAACAACATTATATCAAGTATCAGATATTAGCTGTTGTTGATCTCATCGCGTTATTTTTCTTTATTTTAGAGTATGCGGCTCAGTGCTACCTTGGACGATCTAAAATTACGGGGTTTGTGTTCAGTGCTAATGGGATAATTGATGCTATGGCCATCTTGCCTTCCTTGATCGAGCCTCTTGTCAAGATAATTGCTGGGAGTGCGGGTGGACTAGGAGGGCTTCAAATTGTTAAGACGCTACGCTTACTTCGTTTAATGAGACTTTTACGAATGCTGAAATTAGCAGCAGCCGTAGTGAGCGGTGATGGCTCGGAGAAAACACCGGAAGAGCGGAAGAACGATGCTATAAAGATGAATTTGGTCATCGCTTTGATGGGTTTGGGAATGTGCGTGGTTATGTTTAGCGCACTAATTGTTTTTTGCGAAAGGGGTGCACAACCCGATGCGTTTCCTCATATCCCGGCAGCTATGTGGTGGGGAATTGTCACCCTGACAACTGTTGGCTATGGCGATGTTTCACCTATTACGCCTGCCGGCCAAATCATCGCCGGTGTCGCAGGGTTGATGAGCGTGGTAATTTTTGCTCTGATGCTAGGTGCGATCGGTGGTGTAGTTGATGAATTTATGAGCGACGGGTCTGAAGATGAGGTAGGGAACGTTGGTGCAATAGCTAGTCCCAGTGAGCAGATTGCCACCCTAGCCGGTTTGTTAGAGGCTGGACATATCAGCCAAGAAGAGTTTGATGACAAGAAGGCTAATTTGTTGGATCAAATTTAGCCATCTGAGGTTGGAGTTCTCCTCAGGCATTTGAACCTGAGGAGAAAGCAGTTAATTTCTGCTCTGTCGCCTGCCACACGGCTTCCACCGAAATCCCCTGCATGCAGATGTTACTTTGACACCGGTTAAACTGTTTGCACGGGCTGCAAGGGACTTCATGGCGGATGGCCGTGTGGTTGTCCTCTAAGGGACGAAACTTGTGGTAATTTCCGGGCCCAAACAGACTGATGGTTGGTACCCCAAGCGCGGTTGCCATGTGCATAGGCCCCGTGTCATTGGCAATGAATAGGTCGCACTGTTCGATGAAAGCAGCCAATTGCCCCAAACTCAACTCACCCGCAAGAGAAACCGCCTTTTCACCAATTTTTTCTACAATCCCGTCAGCCAACTTCTGTTCTGCTGGACTCCCAAAGACCAATATCCGACCTTGATAAAGTTCGACACATCGCTGACCGATCTCCACAAATCGGTCAGGTGACCACTGCTTGAAATCCCAACTGGCTCCCGGAAATAGCCCAACCTTTAGCGGTCCATTTAATAACCCTTTTTGTTTTAGATCTGTGTGAGCGAACAATCGGTCCGTATCCGAGACATAGAGTTCTAGCTGCCGATTGGTGGCCGGTATATCGAGGGCGTGAAGCAGTTGGAAATAGCTATCGATAGCGTGCTGATACCGTTCCAGATTGGAGGGTGGAACAACTTTCGTCAGCAGGTATCCATTGGGTCGATGAAAGCCGACCCGGGCCTTAGCGTGGCACAAGAAGCCAATCAGACTGGTGCGAAATTTACGCTGGAAGTCAATGACCAGATCAAACTTTTCGGCTCGCAGTTGCTGTATCAGTCGGTGAGTAGTGGAAAGGTGTTTATCCTTACGCTGAAAATCGATGACCTGATCCAGGTTCGGATTACCGGACAGCAAATCCCGGTAAGGTGTATCGGTTAACATCGTGAGTCTAGCTCGAGGCAGATGCTGGCGAATTGCTCGAATCGCGGGTGAGGTCAGAACAATATCACCCAGTGCACTCAGTCGAATCAGCAATATGCGGGCATAGCGCAGATCAATGTCTCTCATAACATAACTGTGTTGAACAGTGCTAATCCCACAACCTGTTAGTTCAGCGACACCGTCCGACACGGTTATAGAGGTCCCACCACACTGTTGTCGGTGGCTACTTACTCCAAGTTCGAATGTCGACAAATTTCCCCTGGATAGCTGCTGCTGCTGCCATCTGAGGACTTACCAAATGTGTTCTACCACCCTTGCCTTGCCGCCCTTCAAAATTTCGGTTGGACGTGCTAGCACAGCGTTCACCCGGTTGCAGTTTATCTGGATTCATAGCCAAGCACATACTGCAACCAGCCTCACGCCATTCGAAGCCTGCTGATCTGAAGACTTGATCTAACCCTTCCGCCTCAGCCTGACGTTTAACCGCCTTTGAACCGGGGACAACGATAGCATGCACACGCTCGCTAACCTGGTGCCCTTTGGCGATTTCTGCCGCCTGGCGTAAATCAGAAATGCGCGAGTTGGTACAACTACCGATGAAAGCCTTGTCGATCTCAATTTCGCTGATTGGCGTTCCAGGGGTAAGTCCCATGTATTCCAAGGCTCTGGCAGTCGCTCTCTTTTCGTCCGTGGTTGGTATATCGTCTGGATCTGGAATCTGGGCCGTGACATCCAACACCATCTCGGGTGAGGTGCCCCAGGTCACTTGTGGTTGCAGTTTCTCTGCAGGGATAGAGATACTGTGGTTGTAAGCGGCACCTTCATCGGTTGGCAGTTGTTTCCAGGTTTCAACCCCCCGCTCAAAGTCAGCTCCATTGGGTGAGAACTCCAGTCCGGATAGGTATTGATAGGTCTTATCATCAGGGGCAACCATGCCAGCTCTAGCCCCGGCCTCAATGGTCATGTTGCAAACGGTCATCCGCTCTTCCATATCCAAGTTCTCAATCGTGGATCCCGTAAACTCTATCACCGACCCAGTACCGCCATCAGTTCCGATTTGACCGATAATTGTCAGGATAATGTCTTTGGCCGTTACCCCGTAAGGGATCTGACCATCAATACGGATTTCTAACGTTTTGGGCTTTCGTTGTAACAGGCATTGAGTGGCTAACACGTGTTCGATTTCACTAGTCCCAATGCCGAAGGCTAAAGCACCGAAGGCACCATGGGTTGAAGTGTGACTGTCTCCACAAACAATGGTCATTCCAGGTTGCGTGATGCCGAGTTCCGGGCCAATGACGTGAACAATTCCTTGTTTCGGACTATCCAGATCATAGAGCGTGATACCAAACTCCTGGCAATTCTGAGCCAGCGTTTCCATCTGTTTCTTAGCGATTAGATCTGTGATGGGTAGTGTTCGGTCGGTCGTTGGAACATTGTGGTCCATAGTCGCAAAGGTACGGCCGGGACGGCGGACTCGACGGCCCGAAAGCCTCAGCCCTTCAAAGGCTTGTGGCGAGGTCACCTCGTGAACAAGATGTGTATCGATGTATAAAATGGTGGCTTCAGTCTCTGATGCTCGCACCACGTGGCTATCCCAAATCTTTTGAAACATGGTTCTCATTTTCTTCTCCAGATAACGACCCGTCGCGATCATCGCATTCAGTCTTGGAACTGACAGGATATCGAAATCTCTTTTCGTCTTGTCAACCCGCTTATTCTAGCAAATTGAGGTTTCTAATGTCAAAACTATGCCAGTTGACACCAGCTACAACTTCTCATATAATGTTCTGGTAAACTGGAGACATCAACCATGCAATACGAGCCACAAAACAGAACCTTTGATTGTGAACCAACCTTGACCGATAGTCAAGTGTTGGAGTTTTGCCGAGAGGGGTACTTGTTGTTACCAGGCGTTGTGCCGGATGAGATCAACCAGCGCACTTGTGATTACCTCGAAGGAAAAATAGAGGCCAATCCTAGTTTTATTCCTGCAGGTATGACGGCGGAAGATCTGGCACGTATTCGTGCTTCGCACGAACCCAGTACTATTCTTCTCGAAGACTGGTTCATTGAGTACGTGTTGCTCAATGCCGAGTTGACCGGTGCGATGTGCTCACTGTTGGGTAACAATGTTGGTCTGCCAGTGTTGGTCAGCCACCATGGAGTTGAATGCCCACAGCCGGCTCAGGGATGGCACCATGATGCCGACTATATCTTTGGTCCCGAACTCAATTTCGTCGAAGTATTCTATTTCCCTCAGGATACGCCGGTGGAACTGGGGCCGACGGAACTGGTGCCCGGTAGCCATATCGGCTCCAACCAGCGTGAGCCGGAGAAGGATGGCGTGTCGTGCCATGGTCCGGCTGGAACTCTGGGTATTCACCATCAGAGTGTCCTGCACCGCCGTAGTGCATCTACAGTGACCGGTTACCGGCACATGCTCAAATATAATTACTGGCGCACCGTTCCACCTCAGCGGAACTGGATCATTGAGGAGGACTTCGAGCTACAGACCGCCTATTATGGTGGGCACAATGTGGCCCGTTACGTGGGACATATGTTCCACTGGTTGTGTGGTAAAGGCGACGAGTACCGTATCATCGGCGGCCAAGGGTGGCCTTGGCGCACCGAGAACCAAATCGGCCCATCCTACGGCTTTGAGGCGACCGAGGGATACCTGCCAGACTGGCGTAAGAACAACCCGGACGGATACGCTAAATAAAAACAGATAAAGGGAAACTATGCCTGATTTAAAGAGTACACCGACGCTGGCATCGTATAGTTAAGATTAAGATATAGTGTGGGAGCATCACCTGACTGAGGCACACACTTCTCAAACTGGCATCTACCAGATTGGACTAACACTAACTATGGCATTTCTTAAAAGTTTTCCTACGGAGGCACTGTTGGAGAGGAGGATTCCACTGGCAGGTTAATCTGTTGACCCGACCGGTTGATGTAGAATTGTTCTCCATTAACCTCAACTAGGGCCAAGGGCGGAAAGGAGGGGAAATTGACGGTCGACATTTTACCCAACTGATTAGCCGATTGAGACTTAGCTGTTTGTAATACTTTGATCTTGGCTAGGTACTCGGCCGGGTCTACTTGCTGATTCTGGTTTTGATCGTAGAATCCGAAAAATTCCTCGGATTCAATATCAGCATCTTCGTTCTGATTTAAGATGAGATGGAGCAACTCTACTACTCGATCTGATTCCCCTTTCTGTATAGAGAAAAACGTTTTTGCCCGGTCATACTCTTTTTCTTCTATCTGACCATCTCGGTTCAGATCTAAAAGATCAAAGTAGGTTTGATATTGTTTCTCTTCGGCAACGAATCTCCCCATGTCACTAGACTTAAAGACAAAATCGATTCTCCCCGTACCCAACTGATCAGTACTCTCCAACTCTCCTATACTTTCTAGTTGAAAGAAGTCGTAAGCCTGATCAAACTGGGCTGGGATCTGGTGCTGCCCGCTGGAATCAATATAGCCATACTTACCACCCTGTGAATCTAAAACACAGGCTAGTCCATGCTGAAAATTGTTGGCCTGATCAAACTGAGCGGGAATCTCGGCAATGCCAGCCCGGTTGACATAACCATACTTGACTGTTGTATCGCGGCTCTCACTCTGGTCACGGCGCAACGAGCGTGGCGCGTTCTGAGAAGTATTTTTGAGCAGAGAAAAAACAGCTAGATCTTCAAAAAAATCGTAGGCTAGATCAAGACCGACTTCGAACTTAAAATCACCGTTAGTATCGATATATCCACGTCGAATCCGCCCTAAATTATCAGCTTTCTTTACATAGGCTAAGCCGTCTGAGAAGTCCTCCGCCAATATAAATTGTGGGTTGATGTGGATCTGGCCTTCGGTATTAATATATCCAAATAGTCCACCGCCGGTTGGTTTGCCGTCCACCAGATCGCCGCCGATTAAAATTCGAGCTAAACCATCAGCAAAGTCGCCACAGTAGTTGAATCGAGGTGGAATCTGGATCCTTAAAGCTGGTGTTTCCGGTTGGTGAGACAAAAACCCGTAAAGCATTCGATTATCTGTCGAGCCAACATAGTTGCCAAATCGGATTAGGTTAGCCGACATATGACCTACACTGTCGAGATCAACACTTCTTTGTGAAATTAGTTGATTTTCTATTGTTGCCGTTCCCATCTGGATGGGAACGTAGTCTGACGTTGAGTCAGATGTAACCTTCAAAAAAGACCATTTCCGCCGATCCTGAACCACAGCTAGTTTATCAACCGTATCGTATGCCTGTTGGTAATTGGCGGGGATCGCCATCAGTGGATCTGCTACTTGAGCTTGTCCCAACCGTTTCAATTGATGGTCCTTAATCTTTTGGATACTCAGATAACCGTAACGTCTACCAACTGCAACTCGGGCGAATCCATCGGTAGAAAACCGATTGGCTTGATGATATTTGGCTGACACGACCTCTTTTATTTCCCGAGTAGTCACATTATATTCGAGATAACCAAATTTTCGCTCCGACTGAAAAGTGGCGTATGCTTCACCCTCGATCCCATCAATTTCGACAAAGCTGCCCACTTGTTGGTATTGTGGGGATAGGACAACCTTACCTTTAGGATCAATATATCCGTACTTTCGTGATTTAATATCACCGATCCCAACTGCAGCTAGACCCACCTGGAAGATGTCGGCATCGTCAAATTGCCAATTGATAGCCTGGTATCCTTTTTGATCAATATAGACCCACTTACCATCTTTCTTGACACAAGCAAAACGACGACCTTGCTTATCAATTGGTTGGGAGAAGTCTTTAGCTGCTTCATATTCTAGGGCTACGACTCTCCGACCATTTTTGTCGATGAATCCAAATCGGTCTCCTACCTGAATGCGAGCGAACCCATTATAAAAAGGATAAGTTCGTATCTGAAAATAATCGGTGGGGACGCCTGTCGTTGTCTGTCCTGAAGCCACAGCCGTAAATGTTACTATCAATACGAAACGAAAAGCTATTAACAAAAGCAATTCTCTCATACCTTCAACCTTGTGGGCCTGGATTCGCAACCTTGATTATAGAGGCCGACTTCTGTAAGATAAACCAGTTTGTTAGCAACGTGACACTCTCCTAAACAGATTGCAACGCTTTTTTATCTGTTTTTGTTTCGCTTAGACACCGATAACTGGGAATTCCCCTTATCGATTCTAAAAAGGTCTGGATGCCCAAGAACTTCTCCCCTCTACATCACCTGACAGCCCGTTCTGTTATCATCGGTCTTTTATTTGTCGCCCTTTTCTGCTTTATCGTTCCCTATAACGACTTTTTCATTGAAGGTACTTTTCTGGCAGGTAACCACTTTCCGATCGGATCGATGTTTATGCTGATTCTCATTATGATCAGTATAAATCCACTCCTAAAAGCCGTCGAATCCAGATTCCAACCCCGGCCCAGTTGGGCCTTCAGCCAAGTCGAATTGGTAACCATTTGGTGTATGATGCTAGTTTCAATTGGTATTCCAACGGTTGGACTGGCCCGTTGGTTATTTCCAATTCTGGTTGCCTTTCGCTATTTTGCTACGCCTGAAAACGATTGGCAGCCACTGTTTGACCGCTACTTCCCTGATTGGCTAACTCCAACTGATACTCCGGCAATCCGCTACTTTTACGAGAAACTACCATCCGGCTCATCAACTCCTTATTTAGCCTGGTTAAAACCGCTTCTGTTCTGGATGGGCGTAATTGGTGGTTTATGGTTGCTGATGATCACGCTGAGTGTCTTTTTTAGGAAGCAGTGGATCGAGCGGGAGATGTACACGTTTCCGTTAGCTCAACTGCCGAGCGATTTAGTTCAGCCACCAGCCACTGACGCTTACTTAAATGTCCTCCTTAAAAATGGTCTTTTATGGGCCAGCTTTGCTATCCCTGTTCTGGTTCACACCTTCAATGGTCTCAACTTCTACTTCCCTAATTTTCCAGCCTTCCCGCTAAAATTAAGACTCGATGCCTATTTGACCGAAAAACCGTGGATAGCAGCGCGTCCGCTGTGGCTCTACCTTTTTCCATCGGTCATCGGCTTCACTTACTTGGTAAGGCTGGATGTAGCCCTAAGCATTTGGGCCTTTTTTCTCTTTTATCGTCTTCAATTGGTGATGGGAACCACTCTCGGGATTCCGATGGAACAGTCGATGGGCTACGGAAGTCGTGCCTACGCCTCCCATATGGAGATGGGTGGGTATATGGTGGCGGTGGGCTACTTCGTCTGGTCAGGACGGTCCTACCTGATGCCGACAATTGTGGCTTTTTTAAAGCGCCAACCGCTAGTCCATACTGAGCCAATATCGGAACCGTGGTTATTGCCCTGTCTGCTGGTAGGAATTCTGCTCCCCTCAGTGCTACTTCATCTTGCCGGTGCGTCACTGCTACTCTGCATCGGTGTGGTCAGTTTGATGGGAATCTCGTCGATTATGCTGACCTATATGGTAATCGCTGGCGGAATTATGCATATTAACAGCTCTTTTCGAGCCTTTGATTTTTACCATACTGCTTTGGGTTCTAATCGGATCAGCCCAAATAGTTTAGCGGTGCTAGCAGTTCCATCAGCCATCTTCCGGACCAAACGCGGGTTCCTGATGCCACATATCAGTAACGCCTTTAAGATGGCTGCAACCGCTAGAGCCAACGGTAAGCAGTTGCTAATGTCAATGTCATTAGCCTTAACTTTATCAGTCGTTTTGACAAGTTTCTTTTTTCTGCGGCTGGTTTATCAACAAGGCGCTTTGAATTTACAATACTGGACTTTTGTCACTGCTCCCCAAACACCGTTTCGTTGGCTCGAAACACAGTTTCAACTCCCAACCGAAACCGACTGGATCAACCTGAGTTTTGTCTGGGTCGGAGCAATCGTGATGGCAATACTCTACTGGGTACGAAATCGGTTTATTTGGTGGCCGTTCCATCCTATCGGTTTTGTGGCCTCTCCTGGTGAGTGGCCGTTAAACAATTTGTGGTTTTCGATCTTTATGGGTTGGTTGCTCAAATTTAGCCTGGTTAAATATGGTGGGTTGAAGTCGTTTCAACAGGCTAGACCCTTTTTTATCGGACTAGTTCTGGGCGACTGCTTTATCGGTGGGATCTGGGCAGTTGTTGGTCTCATCGTTGGAGATGGGTACACAATGTTGCCAGGTTAGTCTGATAGGAACGAGATCGGAATGTCGGGTTTAGCTAAACCGTATTTTAGTGCCAATCGGTAGAATTCACGCAACCCTGAAACTTCCGCTTCTCCGAGATCGAAGAAAATATGTTGGGTCAAATAGCGATAACAGAGATCAACAGGAAGACCGAGATTTTTAGCTTCTAACTGGGCGATTTGGTCGATCTGTTGTAATCCCTTCTGTTTTGATCGATCTAAAATCTGCGGTAAATTGCCCAGGTCGCCTCCAGATCGTCCAACCCAGCAGGCATAAACGAACGGTAAATCGGTTAGGTCTTGCCAGATTTGACCTAAATCAAGAGCGTACCCTACGCTATCTCGATAACGCAAGGCTTGGTCGCCAATCAGCAAAACCGCATCTGTCTTGTGTTCTGATGGTTGGGTTGTCGGTGGACATAAGACAAAATCCGGGTAAATCTGGAAATACTCACCTAATAAGATCTGTACTAAGACTTGAGAAGTTCGGGAACTACTATCCAATCTAACGGTTCGGCAATCGGTAATCGGCTTTTGGCTAAACAGCAGAATACTGCGCACAGCACCTTTGGAAGAGATAGAGATATTAGGAATAATCCGGTAATTGGGCTGTCGAAAGTACTCGATGGTTGGAATAAGCGCAACGTCCAGTTGCCTTTGTTGAAGTTTATCCGCTAATAGGCTTGGATAATCCAGACTTAGATCTACATCAGGAGGAGACGATTGAAGGAGTGGGTAAATCAGCGGTTTAGTATTCAGAAAGGAGACCGCACCGACTTTCTTATTTTTTAGTCTTCCCATCTGATCAGGCAGCGACAG
This sequence comes from Candidatus Poribacteria bacterium, assembly GCA_030748495.1. Lineage (GTDB taxonomy): Bacteria > Poribacteria > WGA-4E > WGA-4E > UBA9662. Next base: position 30,412 of record JASMLX010000056.1, read on the forward strand.
AGTGCCATCTGTTACCGTCGCGAATAACTTCGTTGTAAAGCGTGTCACGTTCGACCGGATTTCGCCCCACCTCTTGGATCAGGCGAGAAATTTGATCCACCGAAACCGATTGTGGGGAAGAAGCCCCTGCCATATGCGTAATTTTCTCTTCCGTTACTGTGCCGTGAATGTCATCGGCACCGAAGTTGAGTGCTATTTGGGCCGTTTTGAGTCCCAACATGATCCAGTAGGCTCGAATATGTGGGATATTATCCAGCATTAGACGGGAAACAGAGATGCACCGTAGATCAGTTAAACCAGAGGTACTAGGCACATAAGCCAAACGAGTATTCTCAGGATGAAAGGCTAGTGGAATAAAGGTCACAAAGCCACCCGATCGGGTTTGTCCTTCCCGAATTCGAATCAGGTGATCAACCCGATCCTCAAGCGTTTCTATATGGCCGTAGAGCATGGTAACATTTGAGGGGATACCAAGCTGATGTGCTTGCCAATGAATATCAAACCACTCGTCAGCATCAATTTTCCCTGGGCAGATTTTATCACGTGTTTCTTGTGCAAAGATTTCGGCACCACCACCGGGCATCGAATCCAACCCAGCTTCTTTCAACGCTATCAAGGTTTCTTTAATAGACTGTTTAGAAATTCGAGCCAGATGGTGAATCTCAACCGCAGTAAATAATTTACGATGGACTTGCGGCATCCGCTCTTTCAGACCACGGAGTAGTGCCAGGTAGTAGTCGAATGGCAGTGTGGGGTGAAGACCTCCCACACTGTGAATCTCAGTGCATCCTTGTTCTCTGGAGTACATGGCCTTGTCCAGAAATTGCTCCAGACTCAATTCCCATGCCCCTTCGGTTTCGATGTTCTTGCGAGCAAAAGCACAAAAATGGCATCGCGCATGAAGAATGCAAACATTGGTATAGTCTATATGTTGGTTGAGATTGTAGTAGCCGATATTACCGTTCTTTCGTTCCCGCACGATGTTAGCCAAATAACCAATTCCTAACAGATCCAAACTTTGAAACAGGGTCACACCATCTTCAAAACTAAGTCGAGCTTCAGCCATCACTTTTTCATGAATGGGAATAAGTTTCTGGTCGCTAAATTGAAAAGTCATTTATTTACCTCGCGGTCACGCTAGTTTTTACTTTTAGTACGAACCTTATCGATAAAATACCGGTGAACCAAATCGTCTTGGGTCAATTCAGGATGGAAAGTAGCAATTAGAATCTGATCATTCTCGGCCAAGACAATATTCTCACCTTCACTTTGCCCACTGACGACACCGAGGACCTTAACGTCTTGTCCCACGGACTTAATTTCAGGCGCGCGGATAAACACCCCTTCAAATTCATACTTTTTATCGTTCAGGTTGAGTTGGAGAGTATAGATGAAAGAGTCGATCTGCCGGCCGTAAGCATTCCGTTCAATGGTGGCCTCTATTAGACCCAGCGTCTCCATCGAATGGTTAGCGATTTCAGTAGCCAGGAGAATCGAACCGGCACAAGTGCCGAAGATAGGACGATGGGTAGCAAAGTGGCGAATGGGGGCAATCAGTTCGATGTTGCGGAGTAACTTAACCAGGGTGGTAGATTCTCCGCCTGGAATAATCAAGCCATCACAGTCTACGAGTTGTGACGGCTTACGGATTAGGGTACTTTTAACCTCCAAGCGGTTTAGCGTGGTTTGATGGAGTTCAAAGTCACCTTGGAGTGCTAAGATCCCAATCTGCATCTAAATTACTGGTTAATTGGCTACCAACCTCGCTCTTGCATCCGTTCTGCTTCTGGAATACTCTCTATTTCTAGGCCTTTCATGGCTACACCGATTCCCTCACTGGCCTTGGCAACCTCATCTGGATCCATGTAGTGAGTCGTGGCATGGACGATCGCTTGAGCTCGAGCCGCAGGATTATCAGACTTGTAGATTCCACTGCCGACAAAAACTGTCTCTGCACCCAACTGCATCATCAACGAAGCGTCGGCAGGCGTTGCTACACCACCAGCCGCAAAATTGGGAACGGGTAACTTGCCTATCTCTTTAAGATTCCGAATTAGCTCAACCGGAGCCCCCAGAGTTTTACCCAGATCTACTAGTTCTTCATTACCCAAGGAGCGAATACGCTTGATTTCAGTCTGAACAGAACGCATGTGTCGAACAGCTTCAATGATATTACCGGTTCCAGGCTCTCCTTTGGTTCGAATCAGGGCTGCACCTTCAGCAATGCGACGAAGTGCTTCGCCTAAGTTCCGGCAACCACAAACAAAGGGAACTTTGAATGGCCACTTATCGATGTGATACTTTTCGTCTGCAGGGGTTAGCACCTCACTCTCATCGATAAAGTCTACTTCCAACGATTCCAAAATCTGTGCTTCAGCAAAATGTCCAATTCGACATTTAGCCATCACGGGAATAGTAACACTCTCTTGTATTTCTCGGATCAACAAGGGATCGCTCATCCTAGCAACGCCACCGTCACGGCGAATATCAGCAGGAATCCGTTCCAATGCCATAACCGAGACAGCGCCAGCGTCCTCTGCTATCTTGGCCTGTTCAACATTGGTTACATCCATAATAACGCCACCTTTGAGCATTTCAGCCAGTGCCACTTTTTTTCGGTATTCATCGTCTAAGAGCCACATAATTTCTTGATCCTCGTAAGTATATTAGTTCGTTTGCGCAGTTTTTAATTGCCCGAATTATAGCCCACAACCCCAAGCAGTTCAAGCCAAATGATGTTGAAGTTTAGCCCGTCTATCGGCACTAACGGTATCCGTAGTTGTGTCGATCTACCAGATCTGATAAATCGAGGGTTCTGTTTCGGTCAGCTCTCTGGTCGTAATAGGAGAGTTGCTTGTGTTGCAAAAGGTGTTGATACAACTGAAAGGTGATAAGGACGTCTTGTTTGCAATAATCGATTACCGTTTGAAAAAGGTATTTTGCTGTTTGACAACAAAATTGGTTGCTAGTAGTTTTATCTAGATCCGAACTGCCAGACCAACCTCTTAGTAACTCTAACCCTGATCGCCAAAACTCGACCGCTCTTTTGCTGCTACCAAAGGACTTAGGCTCCTGAAATTGTGAGGTCGCTAGATTATCCAGGCTAATTCGATGCCCTGCTGCACGAACAAAAATGGTTAACAGATCAAACGATTTTTGTCGCCAATTTTCGACCTTAAATTTAGCCGATTGTAGAATCGAAAAATCAAAGTTGTCGCCATTAAACGAGATGATTCGGTCTGCCTGTTCGAGGGTAGATGTTGCTTGCTGACGGCTAATGAAATTGAAATCGAAAGTTGGAAATTGTGGCAGATTGGCATAGGGGGAAAAAAGAGCATAATCGAGAGTGCCATCGGATTGTGGTATACCGATCGCCAAAAGTGTGAGTCCAAAAGCTTGGAGATTATCAAATCCACCACTGATTTCGCTAGACCAACGAATGGTTTCGGTGTCGATAATGGCCAAATTCATTCGGCTAAATAATCAGGTCAAAGCTATTAGTCCAGAAGACCATTAAAAACCCTTGCAACATCGCCAGACTAACTACTGTTGTCCAATGCCAAACACTATCCTCTGGAATTCTAGCCAAAATGATGTAGATCGGAAAGGCAACCAGTGAATATCGTAACATACTGTTCATGCAGACATGACCTGCCAACGGAGGAAAGAACATCAAGATCATTGACATCAGCCAAAAAGTAGGGCCAATTTGCCGAATGCCAAGAGTAGTGGCCAGGATCATAGCAACCGAAGAAATGCCGTTGCAGAAGTGTTGCATATCACCGTCGTTCAAACTATTCCAAAGTACGGAAAAGGGATTAGCCAATTCGTGTCCCCAACCCGTTTGCTGTATATGGGCAAAGGCGAGAAAGTCACCTGTTACCAGGTAACATTGCCAACCGAAGAGCGCTAAACCAAATGGGATTAAACCGAGGAATAGAATATCCGGCCGAATCTTTCGCAACTTAAAGTTGCACGCCATCATGTATTCCAGAAATAGCGGTATACCAATAAAGACGCCGACCGATCGAGTCAGTGCAACCAATCCACCACAAAGTCCTGCCAACAACCATCGATTACTCTGCGCAAAGTAAAATGAGGCCAACATGCACATCACAAAAACCGACTCAGAGAAAGCGGCAGAAAAGATAAAAGCGGTTGGAAACAGGAACATGAATAAGATTGCTCTTAAACCTGTCCGGTGATCTGCTTGACGAGAGACCAGTTGGTAGAGGATAAAGGCGGCCACCAACAAAGCGAGGTTAGCTACAATCAGCCCTCCAGTAAAGTTGTTGCCGACTAAGAAGCCAACAACCCTCATTAAAAACGGATACAGAGGAAAGAAGCCATAGTTGGCACCACCATGACCACTCAACTTGGTATTGTACCAGTTTTGAGCGATGTTGAGATACCAACCGGTATCCCAAACCCCCCAGATACTTAACCACGTATTAGCACCGGAGTAGGTTGGCGCGTGGTGGGCTACTTTGCTAAAGTCAAGCCTGGGTTGAAGGTAGAGACGAGAAAAAACACCGATTAAAGTTAAAATAAAACGAGAACTAATGAACAGGAAAAGGATATACCGGATCTCGACCGGAATTCGCTTTATGGATCCAACTAAAGGAGACAGTAGTCGTGAAGAATAGGAGTCAGGTCGTTTCATAGGTAGTCGGCAACCGCCGGAGAGGCTACCACAAATTGATATCTTAAGGGGATTGAGCTAAGGCCATCCAAAAATCAGCCATCGTCTGGTGCCCGAGTTGAGCGTAATGACCATCGTGTTTCCATGAGAAATAAGGGTAGCCCAGATCGGTTTTCTTTGCAAGAAAATAGGGCAACGAGTCCAGACAAGGAATCAGATGCTGAAACGCCCACCTTTTAAGACGTCGGTTCGGATAAGAGAGGTCACAGGCAGTAGCCTTATCGGGGGCTAAAATCTCACTGTCCCCAATCTGTAGGGAATCAGCAACCAACAAGAGAGTGAATTGTGCCCCATCGGCAGTTACTTGCTGATAAAACCGCTGAATTACATCTTCGGTGATCTGCCAAGCCTCTTCCCAAGCTTGATTGGGTGGAGGACCGTAAACACCGAGCCAACTTTCCCGCCAAGTCCAGATACCGGCTTTACGTTGCTTGCCGCTGGCAAAAGCTTGTCGGAGCAATCGATAGGTTCCACTGGCAAGAAAACTGAGGCCAACGGTCCGTCGCAACCAGAGAATTCGTCGATTGACTGCCTGTTGTTCGTTAATTGGCAGGCTATGATTGATGTTGCCTTTCGCTAATACAGTCGAGAAATACGGGGCGTTTGGGAGTTCAAACCGTTGTCCCAATTGTGGATGGTTATTGAGTACATCATTCTGGGGTAGAAAACAGAGAACTACATGATCCAGTTCTGTTTTCTGCGAAACTGTCAGGTATCTCAAGTAGTGATGGTAAGTACCAGTTCCTCCAACGCCAAAGTTGAAACAGCTAACAGGCTTATCTAACTTCGCAGAAAGGGCTTCTTCGATCAGGCGAGGAAACGTTTGATGTCCCTCAACCTGTAGGCCTTCAGTATAGGAGTCGCCAAAGAACCCGATTCGATACGGATCTTTGCTCTCTTTACTAAATCGTTTGTGATCGTGCGGATTAAATCCTTGGGAATCGTAACTACGCAGTTTGACGGGTACACCCGGTTGGCGATAGGCTTTATAGCCACCAACAAAGATGGGAGAACCGTTGATATCGAGCCGGTACGTTACCGTCTCTTGGGTATAGATGACGGGAGTGAATATATTATAAGGCAACCAACCCATTAAGGTCAGCAGATGACAACAAAGTTCGATCATCACCCAAACTAGCCCCAGGGTAAAGCAAGAGAAGAAGAGTTGCTTTTTAAAGGAGAGTCCAATTTGCGTCATTGTGTACTATATCATTGTAGCCTGAGAATCGGCCTGGTCGGCCATCCTGACCACGGCGGGCAATAGGCCATAAATAACCCAAAACGGGACAGCCAAAACATCGCCTTCCGGAAGATCATTGACCAGAAACAGGATCGACATAGAAAATTCGACGGCGATCAATCCGACGATTAATGAGCGAAAGAATCCATCTTGAATACGTAGCACGGCAGACAAGCCAAACCGGAAAAAAGAAAAGAGAACCGCAATCCAGATTACAATCCCAACTATGCCCATTTCGGCCAAAATTCGCAGATGTTCACTATGCGCGCCAAGTTGGAATTGAGCTTTATAGAGGCCTGACAAACCCGGATTCTCCTTGTAGATCATGGCAAAAGCCCCATATCCATTACCCATAATCGGATGGTTGAGAAACATCAGTAAGGCTTGTCCCCATCGCAATAGCCGCGAACGATTAGAGGCAAATTGAAGATCGAACATGGTGAAAAGTCGTTCCTGAATCAGGCCTGATGTCCCGGGTAAAACCAGCAGGATCAGCAAAGTTGTAACTGCCAGTCCCAAAAAAATTAGCTTTTTCCCCAGATCCGATCGTTGCGTATTTAACCATAGGAAGCCGGTACTGATTATTAAAGCTAACCAAACCCCACGAGAGAAACACATCAGCATTCCCCCGGTAAAGATGATCAACAGCCCAATCCAAATTGTTCGATCGTAAGCGGAACGGTCAATTAACAAACGACTCAGGACAATTAGCAAAAAAACAGCCGTAAACTGACCATAAGCTGTATAGTTGGTAAATGGTGACCCTTGGTAAGCACTGGTCCACTGCCAAGCGTCCAGGTTATAGACCAACACCACCACTGTCCAAATAACAGCAGCGACAGCCGGTGGAAATACGACGATGGCTAGTCGTCGAAGTTCCGTTAGATTCGGAATTGACCGATAGGCTAAGAAGCAGGCTAGAACGTAGACTGAAGCGCGAACCGCCCCTTTTATAGAGCCAAGGGGGTCAGGAGCGTTGATAGTGGATATAAAATGAACCAAGATAAACAGCAGGACCGGCCATGTGAAGGGAAAAGATCGATCTCCAATTGTGTTGGTAACTTCTGCTGGATCTGTAGTAGAAGTGAAGTCCCGGGGCTGGCCAATCGCATGGTCAAAGACCAGTCGAATAAAGGAAAAAAATACCAACATCCCCAACAGCGGTTCGGTCGGTGTCTGGACTTCTAGGCTGCGGTCAGGAATGATATAACGGAAAGAAAAAGGCAGAAACAAAAGGGCAGCATAAAAGGCGAGTTGCGGCGATAGAAGAGCAAACAGCCCAACTACTGTCAATAGGATCAGGATCGAAAGCGAAGATTCGGCAGTCAATGCCAGAGCCGCGCCGGTAGCAACAGATAACAGGACGCCAACCCCAATCCAGCCAATTCGCCCCAACTTTAGGCGGCCCACTATTCGCTATGCCTCGTCAAATAGACCATGATAGCCTGACCGAAGGTGCTGTTCCCCGGTCGAGGTGCGATTGTGCTTATTCACACTTGAACTTATTGGCGAAAATGAGGTGGTGTTTACCCACCGATTACGATGCCATACTCACCTACGACAGCCCCTTTATGACCGTTTTTGTAATGCATATGTCGCTCCCCGATAATAGGTTGCGTGCTGACAATCTCCACTGTTCCCCGGACATCTTTTAGCTTGCTGTCATCAAAGTCCCAACAGTGGAATGGCTTGATGGACCCCTGAAATTGTGTCACCACCTCACCTTTACGGTTCCTAACCACCATGCTGACCATGGCATCGTGTTCGCTAATATTCAATACCCGAAACCAATCGTAGTCTCCAGCATGAATTTCAGGGAAAAATAGCCGTCTACCGACATGACCACCTTCTTCCGATGCACCAGGTAAATCTACCAAAGCGGTTCCGCTGTGCATATGTCGTTCAGCGGCAACCGGTTGATCGCTTGTCACCTCCACCGAGGATTTGATTTTGACCTCGTCCATAAGGGGAGACCATCGCTCAAAGGGAGCCAACTGTTTCTCTTTGCTCCAAACGGGCTTACCCGTACTATCCTGACGTGCAATTAACTTGACGTGTGCGCGCTCACTGGTACTCAGATTGACAATCGCCACCCAATCGTGCCAGGCGGGACCAACCTCTGGAAAGTAGAGTGTCCGTGCTTGATCTGTAATCACCTGACCATATTGTCCTACAGTCGTTTTCCCGCCCTGGTAGTGCATATGGCGTTCGCCGCAAATCGGTTGTGTACTAACCACCTCTAGGGTTCCATTAGCTTGTTTCATAACATTTTCGTGAACGTCCCAACAGGTTTTGGGTTTGATGGTATGTTGGTGTTGCCAGATAGTTTCACCCTTAACGTTTCGTACGACCATACTAATCAGGGCATCGTGCTCGCTAATGTTCAGGAAGCGGAACCAATCCATTGCTCCGGAAGAGACTTCAGGAAAAAATAGACGCTTGCCCACGGTTTCATAGGCTTCCGCTGCACCTATTAAATCTATAATATTTGAGCCGTTGTGCATGTGTCGTTCGGCCACAATCGACTGTTCGGCGTTGAATTGCACCCAGGTGTTTTCTTTGATGGATTCTAGGTTTGGAATCCAAGATTCAAAGGAGTCGATCTCTTTCTCCTCTGACCAGACAGGTTTTCCTGTGGCGTGGTGGTGTGCGATTGCTGTTACCCGTGTTGGTTCATCACTGACGTTGATGACCTGAATCCAATCTTGCCACTGTCGGCTTACTTCCGGGAAATACAGTGTTTTTGCGCCTTCTGCTGTTGCCATTTTTGTCTCTCCTCGACTTTGTATCGATTATATCGTTCACCGATTTCGCTTGTCAAGCGGTGTGGTCTGGCGATTGGTTTTTCCAACCACCTCAATTAAAATTCTGGGGGCTCTGGGAACATAAAACTGACGATTGTGTCTTGTTGTACTGCTCATATTGCAGTTAATGAGAATTAAGCGAAAAGAGCCTATCGCGACTCGTCTTTTCTATTTTGAAGATTCAGGTGATAGCAGAGCCCAGCGAGAGTGATAGGATCTGCAAACCTTCTCCTTATGCCTTGAAATACATTCCTTTAAGTAGTAGGACTGACGCTGTTGAGCACAAAATAGGGCAGAGTGACCCAGTCGAAATAAGGTTAGAGTGTGAAGCCATGAATCCACCCAAATCCAATGGTGGATCGCCTCTGCTAAGGTAGTTTCTGGCACTAAGGTTGCCCACACCGATAGGCCTCCGGTGGCGCATGACACTTACCCCCCAGCCTGAGATCTCATGAGTGGAAGTCGAGAATCGGGGCCAGCTCGACTCCGGCTACCTAGTTGTTGATGACACAACCATCGACCAACCCTACTGGCCACACCTCGAGTTGGTTACAGTTTACTGCTCCGGCTGGCAACGGGCGGTAGTTGAAGGCCTAAACCGGATCACATTATTATGGACTGGTGGTGACTTATCCATTGCTGTCGACGGGCGTGTTTAGGACCAAGAGAAATCTTGGGATTGATGGTATTCTGGCCTGGATAAGCTCAAACTGTTGTACCAGTGGAACTGGTCATTTTGGGTTGGTTTGAAGTCGAAGCGTCAAGGTAATCGTGCGAGTCGAGATGCTAGCTCGGCTCAAACAGCTGGCCCCACCGGAAGGGGTTTGGGTGGCTAATCTCTAATCGAGTTGAAGGGGGTGAAGAAGAGGTGCGTTTCCGCATCAGCAGCATAAGTAGAGGAGAAGGGTGAAGAAGTCCAGAAGATCGAGGGTTACCATCGAGGACTCAAACCAGAGTGCCGTATTGAGAGTGGTCAGGCGGGCAAGGCCCGCAAACGGCCTAACCACATCATATTGACCTCTTGCCGGCCTTTATGTGTTTGGAGTGGAAGGGCTACACCAGCGGCATCAGCCATTGGCCGCTGAAGCCAGATAAGCATTCGACCTGCAGTTGGGGCTTATCTGCCAAAACCTCGCTATATTCTTGATCGTCCAACAGCGTTAGTCCCCAAAGTAGACAAAAACTTGAGCAAGTCTAGATGTGGAAACTTAGTATTAGTTAGTCAGAGAAGCGATCGTCCGGTGGCCGAATGAAAAAGCTGGACTTTTTGGATGTTAAAATTCAGTTTAACGTGATCGCCTTCACCGAAATTGTACTTGAGGCCTGTAAGCGCATGAACCTCAATATCTTTGATATGAACGCTAGGGCCGGTTAACATTCAGGCCAAGCAGATGATGGTAGACACCAAGTTGAGCCTAGACCTGAAGTTACGATCCAGCTTTTCATCGCCCCTAGCCAGACGGCCAAACTGTTTAATTTTATGGAAGCCCACCCTACCAGGTTACGGTCTTTGTAGCAGTGATCATCAGACTCTGGTTGTTGGTTGCGATTACTGCCCACTGGTCTGACCA
>JASMLX010000057.1 GCA_030748495.1 Candidatus Poribacteria bacterium
CTAAGCTGAAAATATCCTGACGATTCTCTGAGCAACAGATCACTGACTAACAGCAAACAGACTAATGGAGTTGTAATGACTTTTCGAGCAGCGGTAGTCGGGTGTGGCCGAATTGGCAGCACTATTGACGACGAGCATCAGAATCGACCTCAATTTCGTTATCCTTGGGCACATGCCCCGGCCTACATCGAAGCCAAGGGGGTCGAGTTGGTGGCGGCCTCAGATCTCAGGCCGGCACAACTGGAAGGCTTTAAACACAGGTGGGATGTAACCGCTCTTTATACCGATTTCATGGAAATGGTGAGACAGGAACAGCCTGATATTGTCAGCGTGACCACGGCCGCACCGGATCGGGCGGATGTGGTTATCGGGTTAGCCGAGTCGGGCTGTGTCAAGGCCATCTACGCCACCAAACCGATCAGCGTCAGTTTGGCCGAAGCCGATGCCATGATTGAGGCTTGCCACCAGCACAATGTCATCTTTGCTCTAGCCTGTCACAAAAACTGGAGTCCTTGGTTTCAAGCCTGCCTGCAAGCCATTGAAGAAGGAGAAATTGGCCAATTTTGCTCCATGGTCTGTAACTTCGGCTGGTCTCTCTCACGAGGACATAGCCATACCTTAAGCCTATTCCGACTGTTTGCAGGTGCTGCGGTGGAATGGGTCTTTGGTCGGATGAACAGTGATCAAGCGGCCAAGGACGATCAGGATTTATCAGGCACAGGAATGATCCATTACCAAAATGGGATTCAAGGGTTCTTGAACCACGGGGGTTGGCTAAATATCGATTTTGTAGGCAGCGACGGTTGGATCAGCGCTAGAAACATGCAGGCCGATTTTGAGATGTGGTCCAGATACTCGCCAACGGGAGAACCAATACGTCGACAATTCCCGAATCCGAAAAGGCCCCAAAGCTCGCAGCAAGCAGCGGTAGAGGGATTAGTGCAAAACCTGAAGGATGAGAGTCAACCGCTTTGCCCAGGAGAAGTCGGTCGGGAAGCGCTGGAGACAGCGATTGGGCTGAGAGAATCGCATCGACGAGGAGGAGAGAAAATAGAGCTACCACTGGAAGACCGAACTCTAGCCATCAGTGGACACGTTTAAGGATTGGATCTTATACCAATTCGGGATCTACGTCCGACTAATATTGTCTAATATTGGTCAGTCAACACCAAAGGGTTTGAGCCGAAAATCAATCTGATCTGATGAGGTCACGATGCGCCCTCCAACCCCGAGGCCAAAAGGGAGCGTCCAAGGCTTAGCACCGCTGCTAAAAGAGACCGACGATCTCAACGATCTCAAACCAGGAGAAAGAGCCCTATTTGCCCAGAAGAGAGGTGGACGGTAGCGAGAAATGGATTTAGCCCAGGCACGGATGAAATTGGAAAATGACCCTCAGACGGTAGAATCGATTGCTGGATTTCAATGGATTATTAGTAGATTATAGATTCGCAATTGGTATTATACTTCACTCCTTACCCCCACGAGTCATGCGAGCGCCACCGGGGTATGACCGCTCGTGGGGGGACAGATCTTGGCCTCCATGAGTTTCTTCAACCTTTTCCCCAATCCTAAACTTGACCTCCATTTTCCTATTTGGGTAAGCTATAATCCTTTCTATCAGCGCATGTAAGGCTGATTTGCGTGATTCATTTATCCTGTTGCAACTTCCGTCTCAGTAACTTTCTAAAGGTTGTTAACTTCACTAGCTTTGAATCCAATGAGTCCTCCAGTTGCTGTAAGCGACGACTAAGTTGTAGTTTCTGACTCTCTTCGACCTTGTATTGATTTTCAATTCTACTTTACGGTTAATAGTGAAAGGGAGGCTGGTTGAGGTGATTCGGTATTTTCCGTCGGCCTGTCTCCGCTTGTGGAAGATTAGGTTGACTTGGGGGTTCATTCACCCTGTGATGTTGAAACCTACTCGGTTTATATGGACACTAATTTCAGCCTACTGACCACGGTCGTTAAGAGTTTAGTGTACTGTCTATTTAGAAACGATGCGACTTAAGAGATTAACCCCAAAAGTAACGCTGCTGCTGATTCTGGTGGCCTTACATCTGGCTCCGATTTGGCTTTTCACCTACTTCCCTACCCAAGACGGTTCGAGTCACATCTACAACGCCTATGTGCTGAAAGAGTATCACAAGCACCAAAACTATCGCTTACGTGAGGTGTATGACCTTAATCTGCTGTTGTTTCCCAACTGGAGCTCGCAGGCTATAATGACCACTTTCATGCATGTTGTACCACCGATTGTCTGTGAGAAAATCGTCATTAGTCTCAGCATCGGTCTCCTGCCTTTGGCCTTTCTCTATTTTTTATACGGTATCGACCAACGACGGATGAACTTCGGGCTAGGGTTGGTCGGTTTTATTTTCACTTATCACTATCTGCTTCACATGGGTTTCTACAACTTCTCACTCAGTATGCCCATATTTTTTTGCAGCCTTGGTTTTTGGTGGCGACACAAAACCAACCTCACCCTGCCTCGCCTCGGTATTCTATACTTGTTTCTAATTTTGACCTATCTCTCTCATTTCCAATCCTTCTTGCAGTTGGTGGTGGTCATGACCTGTTTTGCCACCTATACCCATCTTTACCAAGCCTTAACTGAGACGTTTGGCTCTAAAAATCTCAACCGTAACTGGCGACAAGTACTGAACCGGTTGGCGCCCTTGGCTCACTTTGTCGGTTTGATGTTGCCGATCTATTTCATCATGTTGGCCTACTATCTATCCAGTACGGTCGGTTACCAACAGGATCACTGGCAGTTAAAACGCCTGCTCCAGTACTTTTTTGATATGAAATCGCTAGTTTATTATTCTGACAGGCACATCATCATTGGTCAATTGGTGTTGGTGGTGTTGGCCATTGCCTTCTTGCTAACGATTTGGGATCGCATCCAACGCGTAATCCACCGAGACAGAGACCAACCGATTTGGCTGGCCTTAATCGACGGTAAAGAACAGTTTTTGTTGATGGCAGGTGGGTTGACCTGGCTCTTTTTTCACGTCCCTTGGTCGGTAGATTCGGGTGGTGGTTGGATCAACGACCGGGTCCATATTTACATTTTTCTGATTCTACTACCCTTTTTTACCACTAACATTCACCGTTACGTTCAACACGCATTTACGGTCGTCATCACCCTACTATCGCTCTATCATTTCGGTTTGACCGCATACGCTTACTATCATCTGGACCGAGAGACGGCTGAAATGACCACTGCTGTTGAGATGATCGAACCACACTCCACCTTAACGGTTCGCTCTTCATTGTGGGATGGACCCAACCACCGCACTTCATCCTACATTGGGCCGGTCAAGTATACCTCACCTTTTCTGCACGTACCCGCTTTCTACTGCATTGATAACGGGGCAGTTCTTCTGAACAACTACGAGGCCGAACTGCCCTATTTCCCCATTAACTACAAGACCGATCCAGACCGATGGCAACAATCAGCCGACTATGTCTTGGCTTGGCGGATGGAGAATCACCAAGATCAGCCGGATTTAGACCGAAACTATCAACGGATCCATAGCGGAATGGCCTATTCACTGTATCAACGTCAAAAGACCGATACAGCCTTGTCGTGGCAGAAACGGTCATTCAATCAACTAAACTTCGATTTCCAACCAGCCGGCGCCCCACATCAAGCGGACAGCATCGTCGTTGAGCCTAATAGTTGGTATCGAGAACACGGCTACGGATGGGTTACTGTCTCAAATCGCAACGGCCAACACAACACTGCGACGGCCGAATCGCCCAATCGAGATTTTGTGACGGATCAGTTTGACGGTGTTTTTAAGGTCGATTTGCCCAATGGACGATATCAGGTAAAGGTACAGTTTGCTAGCTGGCCAACGCCCAAACCCATTCAGCTTAACCTGATCGCCAATGATAAGAAGGTCATCTCCAACTGGGTCTTGCCGGTTCAGAACGAGTTGGTCGGCTATACCTACAGCCTAGAGGCGACGGACGGCTACCTGACGCAAATCGTTTATGTGGAAGAAGAGAAGCGATTTGAAGCTAGGTGGCAGTGGGCCAGTTGTCATATAGAAAGAGTTGAGAACTGAACTGTTCCTTGTTGGAATCCAAAAGCTTTTTCGGCCAGAAGAGCCGAAGCCAACAATTTAGCAAGATGGAGCACAGAGAATGAACATCGTCTTTCTTTTTTCGGATGAACGCGCCGCTTCCGCCATGGGCAACTCTGATCATTCGGTCGTCCGAACGCCCAATTTGGATCGGCTGGCCGAAAAAAGTTATACCTTTGAAAACGCCTACTGAAACAGCCCGATCTGCACGCCGTCTCGGCTGTCGATGCTGACCGGTCGCTATCCACACCAGATCGAGGCTTGGGATCTGGGTGTGATCGCCGACCAACACCGACATCAAACTTGGGGCCACCACTTGGGCCAGGCCGACTATCGGACGGTCTTGTGTGGCCGCACCCACTTCAACGGTAGCGACCGTTTAATGGGGTTTAGTCACCGCCTGCTGGACGATCTGCCGCAATGGCACCGGTCCAGCGGTCGTCCGCCAGCGCGAAGTCCCAATGAACGGCGCAATTCTAACTCTCATGTGACCGAATGTGGCCCCGGCAATCACGCTCATACCGCCTACGATCGGCAAGTAACCGACCTGGCCCTCGACTTCCTGAAACAAGAAGCCACTAGCTCCAGTAAGCAACCGTTCCTACTCTATTGCGGATATATGCACCCTCACTTTCCGCTGATTGCGCCTGCCGAATTCTTGGCTGACTACGATCCAAACACATTGGAATTGCCATCGACTTGGAATCGGCCATTGGATCATCAGCATCCGGTCATTCAGCACTTGCGCTGGGCGTGGCGAAATGAAGTCCCTCCGCCAGAATCCATCGTTCGCTGTGCGTTAGCCAGCTACTATGCTCTGGTTTCTGCATTAGATGCCCAAGTTGGTCGAATCGTAAACGCTATCGACAATTCACCTTTGGCCGACAATACGGTTATCATTTACACCAGCGATCACGGGGAGATGGCCGGCCATCAAGGGATTTGGCAGAAACAGTGTTTTTATCAACCTGCGGTTCAGGTGCCGTTGATGTTGCGGTTACCTGCCAATCGGGCTGAGACCGGTCGAGTTTTACAAAACGTCTCTCTGCTGGACATCTTACCGACCTTATTAGACTTAGCTGGCCGATCCGCCGCTCTGCCCGGTCGCAGCCTACTGGATATCGCCCGACACGAAGCCGACCGAATCGACCGACCTGTTTTTGCCGAATACCATCATATGGGGATGTTGAATGCTGGCTTTATGCTGAAGAGAGACTGTCATAAATTGTGTTACTATGTTGGTCATTCGCCCCAGCTATTCGATCTCAGCACCGACCCGACAGAAATCCACAATTTGGCCGGGACTTCCGACCTGGTGGCTGAAATGGAGGCCGAGCTACGTCTGATCTGCGATCCAGAACAGGTTGATAGACAAGCCAAAGCCGACCAAGCCAGACGGCGGTCGGCGCTCAGTTAGTCTCAGATAAGCATAACCGATCTATATATTACCACCGCCCACTTTTTCTCGATGACATGACTGAGGCAATAGGCTCCACTAAACTCGCCCCTGGCAGCCATCGATCTGGTCGATCGGATGGAAACACGAGACCGATTGGAATGGCATCAAAGAACAAAGCTTCATCGGCAAGTCTGGCGACTGTATTTTTCGCAGCGCAATTTGGCATCGAGGCTCAGCTAATGCCAGTGACCAGATTCGTCACACCTTTATGGTTCATTACTCCCATCGGATGGTCCCCCAGAAGTTCCCTCCTTACCTTTACTTTCAATACAATCCGGATGTGCTGGCTGCGGCCAGTCCACGCTAACTCCGTCTGCTGGGCGGTCATGATCCCGGCCCTTCCGATTGGTCCTGTTAGCTAGATTTATTGGCTGATAAACTGGTCAATTAATAGACATGAATAATAAAGGGAAAAATGGTAAATTTTCGGCAAAAAAATGCAATTGGCGGTGGATCTCCAGTCGCCACCGATGGTATTCTGGTAGGTATGCATGGTCTAAGTTTCATAGACGAGCAGGAAATCAATGCCGTCACAAAGGTGCTGAGAGTCAAAACCTATTAGTGAATAAAAGGAGGATCAGATGTCATTGCTTCCTATACCAAACGGGTTAGTTGTTTTAACACTCGATGACGGTAATAAATCTGATTTTACTTACGTCGCACCATTACTAAAGCAATACGGGTTTAGTGCAACATTCTATATTAGACCTCTGGCAAAAAGAGGGAAATGTTAGAATTAAAGGATCAGATAGCAACAGATCAAAGATCGATTCGAGTCGGATTTCAAACGGTTAACAGCAGTTAGTGTGGGTCTTTTCCGACAAATGTTGCCAACCTGGTTTTCTCCAACTAATAAGGCAAGACCAGCCCAGCTAAGTTGTAGCCACCAACGGCGGATGAGATTGATGTCTTGGAGGGAATATCCAACTCAGTACCACATGGCCCCAGCCGATGCGGTCAGCCAGTCTACCGTTGGTCGCACTATACAACCAGTTGAAAATAGGTTGATCCAATGTCGACCGTTCCGACGGCCGAGTAAAAGAGAGTTGCTTAAAAACCAAACCAACATCCAAGGGGTGATAGTAGATGTCAGCGAGCAAGCGATGGAACGAGCTAAAAAAACAGCCTCGACCTTACAGCGGCCAGAAAAAAAACATACACCGCCAGCCCAAATAATCATCAATCAACACCGCTGACAAATCATCTCCGACCGAAGGTCGGCTGCCGCTTTCAGTCGAGGATCCAAACCTGATTTTCAGTTATTTAAGGATAGCCAAACGGCAATCAGCCAGCAGATTAGTTGTCTGGCCGATTCTGGCCATCAAGGCGGGGCTAATTTGCCTGCCAAGAACTGGCGGCCAAAGAAGAAATCTAAACCTCATCCTTTAAGCCGACCGGAGAAAATGACCCCTCAGCATTTAGGCGGAGGGCGGATTCAGACTGAGCCTGTGATTGGTCAACTAAAGGTCTTGGCTATTCGGTGCCGGCGTTATGGCAAGCGACGACGAGGTTTGTAACCCGGTTTTAATTTGATGGCAGCCATCTACAATCTGGAACTCAAACTCAAATCCTGACTTCTGCAACAGGTCTAATATAATTTGGACAGGAAATCAGCTATGATTTAGCACTACCAATTTTGGCGTGGGGTTGTTGCGCTGGGCCATTTGGCAGTCTTCTTTCTTGGCGAAAGTCTAATCAACTAAGGAAACTGTCTAAAAATTGCTCAGCGGCCTCAAAAAACGACCTGGTTCGAACGATCAGAGAGCACATTGGGCACAGTAGCCTAAAATCTCGTGTCGATATTTGAGCGGCTGAAACCGGTGTGATGCGCAGATGGTCTGTTGTATAACCTCGATTTCAGAATCTCGAAATTCGATGATTTGCGAACATCGAACACAAATTAGGTGTGCATGTTGACGGATATCGCCTTGAACAGGTTCATACATCGTCTGGTTTTGGGCATCGATAATTTCGGTTAGTAGCCCGCTCTGAACCAACAAGGGAAGTGTTCGGTAGATGGTAGCCTTAGAGGTTTTATAACCGTTACCAATCATCTGAAACAGGAGATCGTCGGCACGGAAATGGTTCTTCAAGGCAAAGGCCTGTTCTAAAATTAGCTGCCGCTCCTGCGTAAATCGCAACCTTTTCCGTTCTAGATAGTCCTTAAATTGCTGAATTTGTAGTGGTTTTACCAATGGTTAGTCACTCGGCTATCGATTCAGCAGCTTTAACCGCTTCCCATAGTTGGTCTAACTGCTCGAAGTTATAATCGGTTAATTGTTGCCCACAAGATTCGATTACGGCTTCCATCTGCTGAAATCGACGTTCGAATTTCCGATTGGACTGACGAAGTGCATCTTCTGCTTCAATGTTTAAGACCCGGGCTAGATTGACCACCGTAAATAGTAAATCTCCAACTTCCATCTCCACCTGACCTGACTCCACTTGATCTGATTCGCCTGTTTCGAGACACTCCTCAATCTCTCGAATCTCCTCTCTTAGCTTAGGTAAGAGATCTGTTACATTTTCCCAGTCAAATCCGACCCGAGCCGCTTTCTTCTGCAGCTTTTGAGCACGCTGTAAGCTGGGTAGGACCACAGGCACACCATCCAGGGCCGACTTCCGATCTTCGTAACCTTTTTCGCTAAGTTTGATCTCTTCCCAATTTTGCAGGACTTGATTTGCATTATCCACTTGTAGATCCCCAAAAACATGTGGATGTCGACGAACCAACTTGTCGGCAATGGTGTTAATCACCTGGTCAATATCGAAATCCCCATCATCTTTGGCAATTTGCGATAGCAACATGATTACCGACAACAGATCACCTAATTCCTCACAAAATTGGTCTGAGTTATCTGTCTCTATGGCCTCGATGATCTCGTAAGTTTCCTCGATCAGATTGGACCTCAAACTGTGGTAGGTTTGTGCTCGATCCCACGGACACCCATTCTCGCTGCACAAAGTCTCCACAATTCTAGTAAGTCTTTCAAATGGCGTCATGCTTCAATGCGATTACTTTCTAGTATGATAACATCTCAACCTTATTTTAACCAAGTTGTGACCTCTAATTATACTCGTGGCAATGATACTGTTGTGAAGCGATCCTCAAAAATTGCACCTATTTGATCTATGTTGTATGAGTTGTCTTTTTGACCAGTAGAACAGATGAATAAAATAGTGGTCTGTCGATTAAGCGGACCGGTCATACTGTCTACGATACGAGCTACCATTTGCTATGGATGTCCAAATGCCGCCAATGGATTTCGCTTAGATCTTCCAGGTTTTTGTCCAGCGGAGGTTTGAGCCGATAGCGGAAGTCAATGACTTTGAGATAGAAGCCATGGAGATTGCGAAGGACCAGATGCACATACTTTTATTCACACTGAGCCGTTTGCCTCGTTCGTATTTTCATAGCCAGCCAATCCTCGAAGATGTCCTTCGTCACGGCAGTTAATGTCCCAAGACGCTAACAACCCTGCATCACTCGTAACGCTGGACGCATGAAACGTCCACGTCAAACGGCGGTCGCAATCGGCGCGTAATACAGTCTTTTCCACTTTATTCATTGAATTCTCCGTTGTTTAGTCCTATTACCTCGAGTGCGCCCTGTGTTCATAGGGATAAACGATGCAGCAGATCTCATGATGACGTATCTGAATGGGAAATACGGTTCGGCCTACTATCCGGCTCCGGGTTAGGTTGGAGTTCCTTCCTGAAACCTCATTTCCCACTTCAGTAGAATTCACCTGACCGGGCTATCGTTACGGGTATGCATTCTGGATACTGGCGATTACAGTGGGACCATGGCCGCCAAGTAAGAGACCTCTGCTCACCGAAGACTTCTGGTAGCTGTTTAATTCGCAGGTCTCCAGCGAGGTTAGATAATTAACGGTGAACAATCAACACTAATTCTCGACAAACCGTGGAACCACGAAGTTAACAAAGGTAGGATTTATCGACGCACCACATGGATTGTAGTTGATTAGCACCTTCGGTTGTTGTTCTCCAATTAAGCCGGGGCAGGCTCTTCGGTTGGATCGGAGCTAGGCCAACTAAAACAAATAGGTAGTACACCCCTGGCCACAGGCTGCCCCCTTTAGTCGGGTATATTCGTGAGAGCCAATCCTCGATCAAACTAGGTACAGATAGCAGATACATCCACTGGATCAAGGGTAAAACCATATAGACGGGACGACGGAACAAGCCGGTTTAGGCCGTGAAGGTGTCGTTAACACCCACATAATGAGTCATTCGGTTACCACTCATAGCCATATGATTTGCCGGTAATTTGATTAAGTGCTCGTGCAGCTAGAAAGTGAAAGTCGGCATCGTCCGACTGTAGAAAAGTCTCTAGCGTTGAGATACTTTGATCTGATACTGTATTGGCCAGTGTGTCCATCAAAGATAGCTGAACGCCTTTGTCGCTCTCATTCTTCAGCTTATCGATCAATGCAGGAACTGCCGTCAGGTCACCGATATTGGTCAGGGCAACAGCCGCATCTTGACGGATTTCGTGGTCGGACTCGTCACTGAGGATGGCTAATAGATCGGAAGTTGTAGCTTTATCTCCCAACACGCCAAGCGCCTGGATGGCGTTGCGTCGCATATCCTTGCCGGCGTCAGATTTTATAACCGCAATTAATTGAGACAAAAATCGCTTTCGTTTAGATCGACCAATTGCGAGGAAAGCAAATTGCTTTTGTGCATTAGTGCCTTCACGTAGTAGAGAGTCGAGTTTAGCTGTTGCTTGTGGGCCATTCGATCTGCCCAGGGCTAAAATGGCCGCATGTCGAATCGGGTTATGCTCCCACGTATCTTCGATTCTCTGAATCATCTTGCTACTGATAGCATCCGGCATTTCAAAATCTTGTGTAGCTGTAACAAAGTGCTCCCATGTATAGTTCCGTTTTAGACTGTCAATATCCAATTCGATAAAGTATTCGGTTTCATCGATTAATCGCTTTGCCAATACCGAAGTGGCTTTGAGTGCATCTAATTCAGCCAGCGCAGAGGCAGCATTTTTCCTAGCAATAGCGGTGGCACCCCGGTCCTTGACAATAGCCAATAAATCATCAGTCATCTCAGTAACTTGGAGTTGGCCTAGGGCGATAATAGCCCGTTCATAAATCTCATCTGCCTGGTTGCGGAATATGTCTTTTACAGCGTCGGTCACCTGTTCTCGTGTCTCTGAGTGATCGCCTAGCATTCCTAGCGCCGTAACACAGGCTAAACGGAGTGAGAGCGGAGATTGTGGATTTTGAAGAAGAGAAAGAATCGGAGTAATCGCTGGTTTGACCTCCATCGCCTGGAGGGCCTTAACAGCAGCCTCTTGAAGTTCCGTAGCGGCCGATGGATCGCCGAGTGTTGCCAGTAAGGGCTTTATTGCTCGTTCGTCACGAAGATTTCCCAATGAACCTGCGGCATTGGCGCGAATCGACTTCGATTCCTCAGGATTGTTCAAAATCTGAATTAGGGGAGTAACCGCCCCTCGTTTTTTGAAATTACCGATCACTGAAACGGCTGTTTTCCGTACTCGATAATTTTCATTTTTCATCTCGTCTAAAATCGTTTCGTAGCTGTTGGGTTTTGCCAATCCGCCAAGAGTCGAAACCGTTGCCCACTTTACCCATTCATCGGCTTTAGCTTCCGTGCTCCTGCAGGCATTTATTAGAGCTTCCGCAGTATGATCGGCTCCATCTATTAGTAGTGCAACAATGACTCTTGCTTGAATCGATGCCACCTCTTTCTTATCGTCTTCGAAAGAACCAATCCCTTTTTTTAGAACTTTAACCAGACCCCGGTCGGAGATTTCACTATTAAAACTAGCTAAAGCATTAACCGCACTGGTGCGGGTGCTTTCAAACTTATCTTGGGTTATAGCTTTGAGCAAAACATTGGCAACTTTATCGCTTTTTTCTACTTTCCCGAGAGCGGTAGCTGCAGCTTGACGGACTAATCCTTGTTTATCTTCTTCCAAAGATTGGGTTAAGGCTTTAACAATCTGGTCGATAACCTGTGCGTCTCTTTTTCCAGCCTCCCCGATGATACCGAGGGCTCTAGCCGAGTTAGCTCGCACAGTCGCCCGTTCATCACCTCGCTTGTGGTGCAAGGCTTCGATCAGTTCTCGAACAATATTTCGGCCGGCAGAAGTCGCGGTGACCCGTTTCCCGATTTTACCCAAGGCAAGTGCCATTTCGCTCCGAATCAGGCTGGGTACCGGCTTGATTTTGCCCCAAGATTCGTATTCAGGTTTTTTGTATCGTTCACTTAATCGTTTCCATTTGGACAGATCAACCGCCTCTGGATTCGTTTTCTCTTCCGATAACCACTCGATTCCCAATCCCTCTATTTGCTTTTTCAAGTTGCCGTAATCGCTGTATTCTCGTTTCATATGTCGCCGAAGCTTATTCGGATCATCGAAACGCGTATTCAAGCCCCAAAGCATGGCGTCAGCACTAACAGAAATTTTAACATTGTTTTCTATGACACCTAGAGCAGTGACAGCAGCTTTACGAAGTTCAAGACTGGTGGTGTCATTTAAAGCCAATCGCATCAAAGGTTGGATAGCATCTTTCAGTTTCATTTTCCCAACTGCATTAATGGCGGCTTGACGGATGGCATCTCTGGTTTCGATGAAGTCCTCGGCAATGTCGATTAGTTTATCGTTGACCACAATATTATCCTTGACTTTGATTTGGCCAAGGGCCAAAGCGGCTTGGGTAGCAGTGGTATCGTCGAAACTGAGCGATTGGCCAAGTGCATCAATCGCTCGTTGATTGTTGCCACGGGATTTAGTAACCCCCATGAACTGAGCAGCAATTGCCTGGATTTCTTTTGGCGTTTGCGGATCTACTAGCAGGTCGATCAAAGGTTCTGTTGCCCTTAAATCTTTAATGCTCAACAGGGCTTGAGCACAGCCGATACGGATACTACTGTTGGCTCCTGAATCCTGACAGGTCTCAATCAGTTGGGGAACAACAGTTCCACCCATGGAAATTAAGGCGTTTTTAGCACCTCCTTTCAGATCATCGTCCTCGAGTAAGCTGACTAGATCTGAGATCACTGACTTGGTTTTCAGGTTGCCAAGTACTTGAAGTACCGCACGCTGGACAGCATTACGACGGTTGGAAATTCTAACATCGTCAATAAAGGCGTTGGCGATAAACCGATGTTCGCCAGCCGATGTAGAAACGATATTTTGTCCATGCTGATTCAACGTTTGAGAAAGATGCGGAATAGTCGACTGCCCCAGTTGAGTCAAGGTATCAATGGCCATGTCTTTGGTATAGGTGTCACTATCGGCTAATAGAAAGAGTAAATCCTCAGTAGTGTCTACTGCATCTAATCGATTAATGAGCTTGGCCGCGTGCATCCTCACGATGGCTGGATTGGCACGGGTCGCTACCTTGAGGGCCGGTATGATCTCTGGGGTGCCAATCTTTTCGATAGCGATGATAGCGGAATAAAGAACTTGTGCCGATTCCGCTTTGTTAGCAAGAATCTGTTTAAAGGTTTCAATTAGAGTTGGATCTTTTAGTTTGCCTAGATGGTTAACCGCGAACTGCCGAATTTCAGGTGTCGTCTGAGAGGCTAAAATCTCTAACAGTGAAGACCTGGCATTGGAACCAAGCTGGTCGATTGCCTTGAAAGCTGAGCTTCTGGCCCCGTCATCGTAGCATCGCTCGGCTTCCAGTAAGGCCCGCAGAATCTCAGTTTCATCCGCGATTGATGTATTACCGGAGGCAATACCTGCCAGGCCGTATGCCGTCAAACCATATACCGAGTTACGGTTGCGGATTAGCATGTCTAGTTGATCAAGTTGATCCGAATCCGGGTCTTCAGCGACCTCCAGTCGCTGGATTTCTGCAACAACGCCGGACAGTAGTTTGCGGACGGTACCAACAGTCGAACGCCATTTAGTGATATCCGTAGACCAACTACTGTCTGTACGTAGGGCTAAGATTCGCTTCAAACATTGAGCTTCGATCAAATCCGGGTTTGAAGCAAGGGCTGAGTCGATCGACTTTTGAGCGCTATCATATTTGTCACTCTCCCCCATGTTGGCTAATACAATGGCTTGTCTGGCCACCATAATATCCCGATTTTCTCTGGGGCCACAGCCAACCAAGATTAGGCCAATCAGCACTCCAACTAACCAACATAATTTCGACTTCAATTGACACGCTTGCATCTTACACCTCAAATTTAACCTTGCTCGACTCATTAGCGATAATCCTTGGCTCTCCATACAACTCCCCCTCTGCAAAGGGTTGACAGATCTATCTATTCACCTGTTGCAACTACCAACTTCCGAAAGTCACAGATAGCATAAATATGCGTTGCAATGGTACTCAGTAAGGCCAATCGATTAGCCTTGACCGCAGGTTCTTCGGCCATGATTAGAACCTGGTCAAAGAACTGGTCAATCGCAGGCTGGAGTTGGATCAGCTCAAGGAGCAGTTTATCATACTCTCGGTTGCAGTTCAAGTTCGACATTATTGCCGACCGTGCCCTAACCAATTCACCCAGTTGTCGTTCCGCCTCTTCTTGAAAGAGATCCGGGTCAACTGCATGAGTCAGACTCGCTGGCTCAAATACCGTTTGCGGTATCTCGGGTAAGATGCGAAGGATTCGATTAAGCGCCGGATAAATCCGATTGAAATTATCAGCACGGCGAAAATCGTGGACTAATTTCACTCGCTTCTCGACATCGCTGACATCCAGATAGCGAGTAGTTGCGTTGGCGGTGGCAAGCACAACAAGGGTGGCACTAACTTCGTCGTACTCATAGCCTTGACCTTGAAGCAGCACCTGAAATCGGCCTCGCAGAAAATCGAGAACTACTATTTTGGTGTCTGAAGCTAAGTTAATTTCATCCGTAATGTAACCTTGAATTGCCTGTTCGACTATCTGGTCCAGAAGCAGTGGGATTTTCCGTTCCTGCAAAATCCGTAAAATCCCGATAGCTTGTCGACGCAGTGAATAAGGATCTTGGGAGCCAGTCGGGCGCTCTTCAATACCAAAATATCCAACGATTGTATCGATCTTATCGGCAATAGAGACGACAATTCCAATTTCGGATTCAGGAAGATCTCCTTCGGCCGAGACAGGACAGTAGTGCTCTTCAATCGCTATTGCTACGTTTGAGGATTCATCACTACCGAGGGCATAATACTTACCCATGATTCCTTGAAGGGAGGGGAAGCCAATTACCATCTGTGTGGTTAAATCCGCTTTGCAGAGGTAGGCTGTTCGTTCAGCTTCCTCTTTAGCGGTGGTGCTAAGTCTCATCTGTTCGCTGATGAAGCCCGCCAATTTTTGTAGGCGAACAATTTTATCATGAAGCGAACCCAAGCGGACTTGAAAGATTACATCTCTCAACCGATCTACTTTGCCTGCCAGAGAGGATTGCTGGTCTTCCTCGTAGTAGAATGCAGCATCCTCGAACCGAGACCGTAGAACTCGCTCATTCCCGTGTCGGATGGCGTCAATGTTTCCATCTGAACCGTTGGAGATCGCAACAAATTTGGCAATCGGATTTCCATCTGCCTTCAACATCGGGAAATAGCGCTGGTGTTTTTTCATATAGGTGGTCAGTACCTCAATCGGCAAATCTAGATGCTTTGGGCTGAAAGTACCAACAATGGCTTCCGGGTTCTCGACCAAATAGTTGACCTCCGTTAAGAGTGCTTGATCGAAGTCGGCAGCACATTCTTCCTTAGATAAGACCTGCTCAAGTTGCCGCTGAATTTCGGCTTGGCGAAGTTGAGGGTCAACGATTACATTCGCTTGTTGGAGTTGGTTGGTGTAGGTGTCAAGGTTAGCCTCAGCCAGCAGAATCGGCTCTGGATTCAGAGAGCGATGGCCGTAAGTCATCCGATCGGCTATTAGAGTACCCACTTGAAACGGGACTACCTCGGAGCCGAGTAAGGCAACCAGCCAGCGAACAGGACGTGCAAATCTCAAGTTTACCCTCGACTCAACCGAAGGTTGGTGTGATTGAGGGCTATCCCAACGCATAGTTTTGGGAAAATTAAGGGCACGAATCCATTCTCCAATTAAGTCCGCTAGAATATCAGAAGTTGGTCGACCTTTCTGTAGTTTGGTCGCAGAAACATACACTCCACGCTCAGTTTGGATCAGTTGCAGATCCGCTACGGAAACTCTTTGCGATTTGGCAAATCCCATTGCAGCCCGAGTCGGATTTCCCCCATCGTCATAGGCGGCTTGTTTAGGAGGACCTGTGACCTCAACCGTCTGGTCATCTTGTCGAAGATCTATGTTTTTGATGGCTAAAGCCAGCCGCCTGGGAGTACCAAGTACACGAATCTGATCAAACGATAGATGTTGCTCGGTCAAGGTAGATTTTGCCCGATCCGATAACTGGTTAAGGGCGGGTTGAATGTAGCCGGCTGGGATCTCCTCAGTACCAATCTCCAACAGAAAATCTTGCCTTTCTGCCCTCAATCCAGTGGATACATGGTGTACATCCGCTCTTGATCGGAGATCTTGATTCGAAGATGGTACGTGGGCTAACGGCTTGTCACTATCGCCTAAATTATCACCAGCAATCAAAAGAGGATGTCCTAGTTCTCGACGCTGATCAATATAAGCTCGTGTGGTTCTTTGTGCTAATCGCCTAACGCGCTCAATGTACCCAACTCGCTCAGTGACACTGATAATCCCACGGGCATCAAGCAGATTAAATGTGTGCGAGGCTTTCAATACATAGTCGGTAGCGGGCAAAATCAAACTTTGGTCTAAACAAGAAAACGCCTCTTTTTCATAAACATTGAATAGATTCAGTAGCATCTCCGTGTTGGCGTGATTAAAACTGTACTTGGAGTATTCGACTTCGGCCTGGTGGTGAATATCACCGTAGTTGAACTTTTGGTTCCACTGAATTTCATAAACGGAGTTGACATCTTGCAGGTACAGCGCGATCCGCTCTAGGCCATAAGTTAGTTCAGCGCAAATCGGATTTAGATCTTGGCTGCCCATTTGCTGAAAATAGGTGAACTGAGTAATTTCAGCCCCATTCCACCAAACTTCCCAACCAAGACCAGAGGCTCCCAACGTAGGTGATTCCCAATCGTCTTCCACAAAGCGGAAATCGTGCTGTGTCGGGTCGATACCGAGGTGTTTCAGACTCTCCAGATAAAGCGGCAGTACATCGGTTGGTGCCGGTTTTAAAATTACTTGATACTGGTAGTAGGCACCTAACCGGTAGGGATTTTCTCCATACCGGCCATCGGTTGGACGGCGGGATGGTTCGACATAAGCGACGTTCCATGGCTCTGGGCCGAGGCATCGCAAAAAGGTTGCCGGATTGAAAGTTCCTGCACCAACTTCGATATCGCAAGGTTGGTGAATCAGGCAGCCATAGTCTGCCCAAAATTGTTGCAGGTTAAGAATTATCTCCTGAAAAGTCATTTATGATTAATTGGTGTTGGTGTCAACTTGTAGATGACACCACATTTACCTCCATTATCTGTTGGTTTATTAGCAAAGATTAACAAAGTGACATACTACACAACCGTTCTATACTAACGGCATGGTTGACGGGTATGGATTTTGGAATAATTGATAACTTATTCGGGGCGGGTACGTCAAGCTTGTTAACATTATGCCCATCTCTCGGTCTAGCCTTAAGCTAACCTGCCGAAGGGTGTCCAGCATTTAATGAGACATTTGAAGTCCACCAGTAGCAACAGGATCTGACAGAAAAAAGATCGTCCATTCTACCGATTGTAGATCTACTGATAGCGGCAGGTAAAGCGAATAAGCAAAAAAGGGTTGCTCAGGTACGAGATCCATTGGAGCCGCATTGACCAATTTTCTATCATCCGCCTGAATAGTAATAGTGGGTGGATCTGCTAGCTGGCTCGGGATCGCGATAATTTCCCAGTAACGACGATGAATTGGGTTGGGTCTCACTGAAGTCTGAAATCTCACCTGATCTTGTAACTGCGCAGAGTAGCTATAAGTCGACCTCCCAATACCGATGAGGTTGGCTTGAGAAGAGAGGCTGGGGACCAGAACGACTTCGTCTATAAGTCGCCCGAAATTAGGGATAACCTTCCCGCCGTGAGTGTTAGTCGGTAAATCTACGACATCGACTAATCGACCATTTTTCCGCTCCACGATTTTAACATCGTAAGGATACTTTCCATCCGTTTCGAGTGAAATGGAGAGCGATTTGTCACCCACTTTTTGGGAGAAAGAGTGATAGCTAATTGCATAGCTTTCGAGTTTCTGTTGCGAGTTCCGAACGGGATAGGAGTAGTAGTGATGATCAGTCTGGATGACGGGATCTGCGTGACGATAGCCGTATTGACCTTGATCAAAATCGGGATCATCAACCAGGTTGGCAATTTTCCAATCGGCAAAAATAGTTTGAAAAGTTTCTACAGAGCCGAGACTCCTCAAAGCGTTATTAATACCGTCGATGCTCGCCGCGCGGTTGCGGGCCACCGCACGAATGATGTCAGTTCCTCCATGGTGCTCGAAAAGATAGAGCGACCACAGGTAAACGGCCCCATAATTAGCCAGTAGATCTACACTATCACGGTCCCAATGGATCAGAGAGAGTTCGGGATTAGCTTCAAAGCTAGAGAGATGGTCTAAAGGCGAAAAGCCGCAACTGAACATCGCAAACTCGGATAAACTTTCATTTACCCAGGCCACTTCATGCGGATCATTTCGCCAATGAATCAAATGTTGAAACTCGTGCGCTAAAATGGTAACGCCTTCGGTGTCACCGGCCGAAGTTGGATCAGTGTCCAGGTAGATCAGATCTAGTTCGTTACTACGATATAATTTTCCAGTATGCGGGTCGCGAAGTTGACCTCTTTGCTGATCAATCTGGTTGAAGTAACCGGCGATGACTTGACTTAGCGAGTCCCCACGAATATCCAGTAGTAGGAGATAGAGCCGATCATCGCCATCAGTATCGGGGGGAGTACCAAAAAGTTCTGTTTCGATCTGATAGATCCCTTTAGATGAATCAGCTGGTGTAGACTGCTCAAAATACCATAGAACCGAAGCAAGCGTCCGGGCATTGACGGTTCGTTGCCACTCTGTATTTTCAACGTAAATATAACACCAGGTACCAATTGCACGCAATGTGGCATTGAGGCGATACTGGTTCTTATTTCGGAACTCGACCGCATAAAAGGTCTTTTGATCACCGATTTTTGGTGGTCTAAGTTGGGTTGGTGCAGCAACTATTGGCTTGGTCTGAGCAGGTTGCACATTGGGGATTAGATGTGTGCCATCAATCCAGGCAAAAGCCTGTAGAGGAAATAGCAGAAGGCACAGGAGCGGATAGCGAAAATACCTACTTACATAACCAACTTTAGTGGGAGTACTTTGGCACAAATTCCGACTGGAGGTTGGCGACCTCGCCCCAGTGGACGCACCCGATCGAAGCCTGATACCGATCCAACTAACGCCCTTAATTTGATCGCTGCTTTTACGGGAACGGGTTGATGTCATCGAGGGGAGCGTGTGCATCTGGTTGGCCTGGCCGGGGAGTGGTTGTACTCGTCAGCATCTGCACAGGCCAGCTAAACAGGCGGTATCTAGTCAATAATTTTAATACCATCGCCAACGTTGAACTTTTCTGAAAGTCGAGGATTATCGTAGGTGGCAGCAACAGCATAGGTGTAAATCTGGTTAGCCTTTATTCTACAGATTGGAAAACCGGGATCTATATCATCCGACTTAGGCTGGCATTTTAGAAGCGTATAGGTTTTACCGACTACAGGTTGTGCAAATCGACTCAGGTAGATCTGGTCGCCTTCAGTTTTCAAGATAAAGAGTCGTTGGCTTGCTTTTTGACGTTGTTCTTGTTGTATGTCTTTGATATAGACCAGATTTCCTTTCTCTGGATTCCCCCCTATAACTGTGGTCTTAATTTTACACTTTTGTACCAGCTTGGGTTTGACTAAAGTACAAACCTCTTCCTGCCAACGAAAGGTCTGCATTTGATTATCGGCCAGCAAAAATTGTTCAATCTTTTTGGGGTGATAGACATGTAATTTCACCTTTGCATTTGGTCGGGAGACCTCAGTTTTAGCACTTGATTTCAGCTGTTGCGCCAAACTTTTCGTGGCAACTACATAAGCCGTCTGACCAATTCTAGTGCAAATTTTGCTTTGCTGTTGAATTCGCACCAGATCTCCAACTTGTAGTGGTGATCCATCGAAAGTATCGGCAGTATCCGCTAATGTCAAATTGGAATTTCTCAAGAATCCGTAACCAATCCAGGTTTCATTACCCGCCAAATCTTGACGGTAAATCTCGATGTTAGCACCTGGTGTTCTGGACATTCCAATCCCCCAATCAATACCGATTACACCCACTTCTCCATTGACATCACGGCTCTCAATCGTACCGAATGAATCCGTTAATAGAGACGCTGCAGGCAATGTCTCTACTAAAGATCCGATAGTCAAAAATATCAAGAAAAGCAAAAAAAATTTCTTGTGTTTGATTGAGTATAGAGGTGGTTGAACCATTTAACTTTGACCAGACAGATTAGAATTGTCTAGTGTCTATGAGCCTGCTAATTTAAAGTGACTACAAAGCGTTTTGGCCAGTGTTTGCGCCAATTTTTGTGGGTCATGTCGTACGACATCTAATTCTATACCGTGAGCGACTACCTTGGTGTCGTGGATCATGTCCGCTGTTACTATCTCGACCCCATCTAGTTGATCTGCTTGTGGGTCAAAGAAGATCTGAACTTTAGACGAATCGGTGATTAGATTAATTTCATCCGATAATTGATTGATGTGTTTGGTCAAATCAGACATCGAATTAACAAAGTTAATCGATTGAGAGGGAGTTTGATTTGACTCTTGCTGGACAAATTTCATCCCTTCTTCAGCGTAAGTACAGATACGAGCCAGTTGACTTCTAATTTCCTGTTGAACGTAATTTTTTAAGATCTGAGGTGATGCAAGCCCATCATTTACGAGTACATAATCGATTCCAATTTCTGATTGGTCGATGATAGCTTGAACATGCTGAGTAACAGTATAATTGTCGGTTTCCCCAGGTTGGGACATAACGTTACAGATGTAAATCTTGACCGCAGTTGAGGTGCGAATCACTTCAGCGATTTCAGAATAAGCCAGGTTGGGCATAATACTGGTGTATAAACTCCCGGGACCGATAATGATTGCGTCCGCTTGACGGATGGCCGTAACCGCGCCTCGATGAGCGGTTATTTCCGCCACTGAGTCGTTGCCACGTGGT
The DNA here is from genome assembly GCA_030748495.1 of Candidatus Poribacteria bacterium. Lineage (GTDB taxonomy): Bacteria > Poribacteria > WGA-4E > WGA-4E > UBA9662. The sequence goes on from JASMLX010000057.1 coordinate 20,815, forward strand.
TCCAGGAAAATGCGCCGGATCGGCTCACGATTCTTGCGTTCAGGAATTAGTGATTCGCCACGTACAATTTCTCCATCACGTAACTCTGCACAGAGGACGGTCGGTTGAAGGCTAGCCGGGATAATTTGCCCACGCACTGCCAGCAGTTTGGAGGCTTCTTGAATGGCTTTGGGAAAGCTGTTCTGATTTAGCTCAGTTAAAGCAATCAGTAACAGGTTGCCGACAGTGTGGCCGCTTAAATCTCCATTACTGGAAAAGCGATACTCAAAAAGGCTGGAAACCAGATCATCCGCCTCCGACAATGCAACCAAAAGTTTACGGATATCGCCGGGCGGTAAAACATCGAATTCTTCAATCAACCGCCCCGTACTTCCACCATCGTCAGAGACCGTAACGATCGCTGACAATCGATTCATATCGATAATTTCAGAGCCAGCTTGTTTCGCTTGGACAAACTGTTTAATACCGCTGAGAAGCGCTGATAGGCCTGTGCCGCCACCAACACAGGCGAGTTTTAATAATTTCATTTTACCAACCAAACGTCTCCTTTGTTTAACGCTATCTATTCGTTATTCGTTACCTTTATGCAGACAAATGCGTTCGGTTTTAAATTGAGAATTACCGTAGACTTATTTGCAGTTCACTATTGTATTGATCTCAACTTATTCAGACTCTCGCTAATTTGAAGGCATAATTGCTTGGCCTCATCTTGGGATGGGGCTTCACTGAAAATACGAATTACCGGCTCGGTACCGGACTTACGAATATTAACCCAACGATCTGACCAGATTCGCTTAACTCCATCAGTTAAATCCAGATCAGCTTCAGGGTCAGTCGCAAATATTTCTGCGGTACTATCTAACAATTGGTCTGCGACTTTAGGTGAAGGTACGTCGATTTTCATTTTGTGCATGGCGTACTGGGGTAAGGCCTCAACATGATGGCTAATTGACTGATTAGAATCAGCTAACATCTGGACAATAGCGGCTATGGCGGTAATCCCATCAGTCGTATATTGAAGTTCTGGAAAAATCACACCGCCGGTACCTTCACCGCCCAATATCCTACCTGTATTCATCCACTCCTGCTCAGATCTTTGGCGCATTTTTTCAACAACAAAACCAACTCCAACAGGCACACGAAAAAGATTGGCATTGTGGCGATTGGCTACATCATCAATCATGCGACTGGTTGAAACCGTAGCAACTAGATCTGCTTGACTAGTTCCTTGAAGGGGCCAATCTGCGGTTGGGTCTGGAGTAAACTTGGTGGCTTCACCGAGCATAAAGTCAGCAATCAAGACAAAAGTATACTCGCTACTGAGGGCATTTCCTTGCTGATCTACAATTACCAATCGATCAGCATCACCATCGTGAGCTAGTCCTAGATCTGCGCTTTCTGCTTTAACGACCTTGCAGAGTTGGATCAGTGCTTCCGGCGTTGGTTCACTGGGGCGTGGGAATAGGCCATCGGGTGTACAGTGGACCTGAACCACCTCACAACCAAGCTTTTCCAGCAAGATGGGGCTAATTTGACTGCCAGCGCCATTACCAGCATCAATGACCACCTTTAGGTTACGTCGGTGGGTTCGTTCTAAATTAACCCAATGGCAATTCAAGATCTGTTCTAAATGGATCTCGATTGCTGTCTCCAATACTTCAATCCGCCCCTGTTCATTCCAGGGAGAGAACCGAATACTATCCGACTGGTAGATCTGCGATAACTGATCTTGATCTTCTGTCGTCAGTAATCGACCGGAATCAGCCGCAAACTCTAGGCCATTCCACTCAATAGGGTTGTGACTAGCTGTAATCACTATGCTACCGTCAGCCTTCATTTTCTTAGATACCAGTAATACTGTTGGGGTTGGACACATTCCAACGTCGAGAATTTGACAACCAGAAGCCATCAAACCGGCACAAACCGCATGAAACAACATTGGGCTGGAGGTTCGGCTGTCTCGCCCCACTATCACCATCCCCCCTGCGATAAATGTACCGAAGGCTGTCGCAAACCGAGTCGCCACCTCTGGTGTCAAAGAGTGTCCGACGATACCTCTAACACCAGAAACACTAACCATAAGATCTTTCATTTCAACTTCAGTTGGCCAACATCCTGCTCGTTTTTTGCTCGATAAACCACAATATACCGACGGCTAATAATATCTGCCACCCACAGATGGCCCACCATGGTGGGTAGATGAAATGGTAAGAGGCCACAGGCAAAGTACGGTACAAATAAGGGGTTCTAAAAATATCGTGTTCAAGTAACTGGCAAATAGCTACCAATGGATTAAGATGCAGGAAGTAGGGAATTACCGGTTGTAGGTCTGTCAAGTACCGGTCTAAGGGAATCAAAAAAAATGGGGAAAGAATCAAAAATCCCCACCACGCAATCGCTGGCTGAACCGCGTAAACAAAACGCATCTGTTGATGAGATCTAAAGAGATATTGTCCGAATATGCCGGACACTCCACCAGCAAATGCAAAAATGGCCAAAGTTAAATGCAGAAATAAGAGTCGAAAGGAGAGAATAGTTAGAACATCTGTTGTCCAATTGATTATTAGCCAGATCAACGAACTAATGAAAATTACGCACCAAAGGCCGATCAGTTGTCTCCCCAAGAGATCAATTATAAACCGGCACCGTTGATACTTTGGTAGATAGACCAGGCTGTTACTACCAATCAAGTTCGGCTCGCAACAGGTTAGAACAGGAGAAAGCAGAAAAATTACTAATGCTTCGGATAGAAAGATTATTTCTGGGAAGGAACCCAATTTGATCTTGCCGAGCCAAACAAGCCAAACCGAGGTTAAAAAGATGAATGAGAAAAACGTCAACCCGATACAGAGAAAGATCGATGTTCGGCTAGCTACAGTAATATTGCGCCTAGAATTAGGGGTTGTCATCGCGCTCAGCTAATTGTGCTTCGATTTGCCGAATTGCTTGGGCCACTACGTATAAAGTCGGATTGATGGTCAGTGCCTTCCGATAAGCCACATGGGCCGTTTTTAGCTGTCCCAATTCCCAGTAACAGTGTCCCATCCCGGTATAAGCCCCAAAGTGGTATGGATTCAAATCGACGGCCTGCAAACAGTCCTGGATTGACAATTCCCACTCGCCTTGCAAAAAATGAACGATGGCACGTTGATTGTAGGCTTCTGAAAACTCTGGCGAGATTTCAATCAGCGTTGTTAGTACCTCTAAGGCTTGATCAAGTTCCTGTTGTTCGATATGCTTGGCGCCAGCCATAATCATTTGATCATGGTCCGGGTTATTCGAACGAAACCAAATTGACCAAATCGACTTTTCCGCTTGCACACGGGTCGATGAATCTTGGTGTTTTAGTGCTCCGAGTAAGTCTACTACCGAGGATTGCGTTCCGATTAAGCCTAGCGAATAACCCGCCGACGTTCGGGTCACACCGTCTGAAGCAGACAAAAGATCGGCCAATTTGGCTGGGGGGTAGTGTTCGAGCAGTTCCCGCTTTAACCGTTCTTCGTCACTGCGGTACCGGATTAACAACTTGGCTAGTTTGGAATGACCGTTGCCGTTAACCACTTTCGGATTAACCTATGTCGAGAGGTCTTAGTTCTTTCCAGGAAACAGGAGCTACACTGATAGCGATCTCATCTATCGCATTTGCTACTAGCTGAGTCTCGTATTGTGCATCTGGTTTACACCGCAAATTACAAACCCGGGCAAAGGCAAACAACGAACCTGACCAGTACCATTCCGTCATCATCGATTGCGGCAAAATCATGCGTGCCTGTTCAGGACAAACTCCGGAGTCAATCAACAGGTTATAGTGCTCTACAGCCTGGTGGCATGCTGTTTCATAGGTTTGAGTTCCGTGGTTGACGACCTCTTCTTCACTAGCCCCCTGTTTTTTATCTTCAGCCCGGCCTCTCCACTTTTCTGGCATATAAAAGGTGGGCGGCGTATCGACATATCTTCGGCTAATTTCGTTCCAGACCAGCCCAACTTGATGCTTGATCAGTTGACGAGCGACAAAAATGGGAGCTTGAATATGAAATTGAAGTGAAACATGAGCAAAGGGCGTCCAATGACTGTGGGTTGCCAGATACTTTATCAGCCGTTCATCTTTTTTATCTAATTTAGTTTTCTTCTTCCCAAAAGAGACCCTGGCGGCATTGACCACAGTTAGATCACTTCCCATCGAATCGATTAGTTCGACCGGCATCGAAGAGGTCGCATGCTCAGATTTAGTGATCTCCGTAACAATTCTATCTTCCATTTGCGGTGATCCTTCTAGCTTTTGTTATCAAGGCCTGTTAACCAATTAAAACCCTCTCGTATCATACCATAAACTGATAAGAGACTCCAAATTATCGAGCAAGCAATGCCACGTTGACTTTTGTTTCCAGTTATCGTACTATAAATAATTGCCATCAATCATTTTCTGAGTAATAACTTAGATGGGAGTTCTCATAAATGTATGAGTTGATTGCATTTTGCAAATGGTGTCAGGAACTATCCCTACCAGAGTTAGCTGCAAATATTAAAAATCTGGGATTCGACGGAGTGGACCTACCCTGTCGCCCGAACGCACCAATTACACACCAGACTGGGCCGGACAAATTACCAGAAGTCAAACGGATTTTTTCAGATCATGGACTGAAATTGGAACGGTTAGTAACGGCACTGAAAGAGGCGAATGAAGAAACAGAAAGGCTACTGGAGACAATCAATGCAATTGGTGTGAGGAAGATTCGCCTCGGTGGTTATCATGTTCCTGCCACAGCAGACCCACTCCAACTACTGGAGGAGGCACGCCGAAACCTCGCGGGCTTACAGCCTTTGTTAGAAAAGCACCGTGTGATGGGGGCTATTCAGAATCACAGCGGAAATACGTTGGATGTAAATATCAGTTCTTGTCTGCTAATGTTGCAGGATTGCGATCCTAAATGGGTCGGCGTTCAATATGATCCCGGTCATTTGACCCTCTCTGGCGAGCCAATTTCATTAGCCGTTGGTTTGCTAGGTGACTATTTGCATAGCGTCAATTTTAAAAGCCCCAGACAGGAATACTTCGCTGATCTTAAAACGGGTCAGTTGGCTTTTAAACCGATTTGGGTACCATTAAAGGATGGCCTACTCGACGTAGCCAAAGTCTTACCCGCTTTGGAAAGGGCTGGATACACCGACCCGATTAGCATACACGCCGAATACCGTTCGTTTTTTCACTTGGTAGAACACCATCTAGAACCAACCAACGCTTTAGTGGCAGAAGATGTCAAATATGTTCGCCAGTTAATACAGAAAATTAACCACTGAAGAGACTTACCAATAGGAAATAGACTCGCAAAAAGGAGAGAAAACTCGTGAATCTCACCAAACGTGCCCCTCGGAGCCCCTACCATATCGGTATTTCAGGCATAATGAATCTGGCTCGAATGGCCGATAAAGCCGTTGCCAAACTCAACAATACTTTAGGTGAATACAAGTCAGGTGACACGTCAGGGCGTGATCGGCGAACCTTATCTGCTCTCGGATTAAGTGAGGAGCAGTTTCTCGGAATCATCAAAAACAGTAGTGATGATGGTCGTATGGACGATGTCGCCATTGCAGCCCAACTCAGTCAACAGGTAGATATAGACCTGGAGAAAATTAAAGCCTTCAATATTGCTGAGCGTAACCGAACACCACCTGACGAAGATTATCGTCGACGCTTTGAAGAACGGAGGCGGATAATTGGTCAGCCAGAGATTATGTCCCTGCCCGATATGCTGGATGCCGAGGATATGCACGATTTTGGGATTCCCTCGAACTTGACTAGTGCTCCTCCGGTTAGTGCCCATTCGGGTGGTATTCTCGGTATTGTCTGTTTGGGTCGCCTGATTAGCAAGGCCAAGGGATTTCTGGCCGGGAAACTGGGCGAATATAAATTCGGTGACAACTCTGGTTTGGATGTTAACGTGATGCAGTTTGTTGGACTAACCGAGGCGGACCTGCTCGACGGTATCGACAAGCACGCCGAATTAACCGACCTGTTGCCATGGTTGCGGCATAAAATCGATAAAAGTCAGCAGGAGGTTGCTGACTGGAATCAGGATCGTCGATCTCGTGGTCCGTGGAATCAGGAGATTCAGAAAATGTTCGATCAGCGGATTGAAGCTGTTGGCCGACCGGACTTGACGACCTTTCTTGATCTACTTGATTGCGAAGATGCGGCTGATTTTCCGCAGTAACTGTCAAGAAAAACTGTCGAAAAAAAATAGGAGTGGAAGATGATGACCGGTCCTGAGTTACCCCGAACCATGCTAGCTGTGGTTTGCCATGGTCCTTATGACTATCGATTAGAGGAATTACCGGTTCCTCAAGCTGAACCCGGTGAAGTCGTGATTCAGGTTCAGGCTTGCGGTATTTGTGCCAGTGATATCAAGTGTTACACTGGCGCGCCTCTGTTCTGGGGGGACGATCACCGCGAGCCATACGTCGATACTCCGGTTATCGCTGGCCATGAGTTTACCGGTCGAGTAGTTGCACTAGGAGAAGGAGCAGCAGAAAAATACGGTTTGCAGATCGGGGCTATCGCCATTGCAGAGCAAATCGTCCCTTGCTGGAATTGTCGCTACTGCAAAGATGGAAAATACTGGCTTTGTCAGGTTCATCATATCTTTGGCTTTCAGAAAGTTGTTCAAGGCGGAATGGCCGAATACATGAAGTTTCCAGGAAATTCTCTAATTCATAAAGTGCCGAACCGAATCTCGCCTGCCCAGGCGGCTGTTGTCGAACCCTTAGCCTGTTCGATTCACGCTGTCCAACGTGGGGAAATCGAGTTTGGAGATGTCGTAGTAATCGCCGGGGCCGGAACTCTTGGTCTTGGCATGATCGGAGCCGCCCGCTTGAAAAATCCGGGCAAACTGATCGCAGTGGACCTGATTGATCAACGGTTGGAAGCCGCCAAAAATTTAGGGGCGGATCTCGGCTTGAATCCAACGCAAACCGATGTGGTGGAACAGGTTTTGGAGATGACAGATGGTTATGGCTGCGATGTTTACATCGAAGCAACTGGTCATCCCAGTGCGGTTGAGCAGGGCTTACGAATGATCCGTAAGGCGGGTACCTTTGTTGAGTTTAGCGTCATGCGTGAGCCGGTGACAGTTGATTGGACCATCATAGGGGATACCAAAGAACTTAATATTCATGGGGCTCATCTTGGTCCATATGCTTATCCGTTAGCCATCGACTATATTGATCGAGGGCTCATTGATGTTAGTCAGGTCGTTACCCATCAACTTCCGCTGGAAAAATATCTCGACGCCTTTGAAATGGTGCAACAAGGGACTAATTCGATCAAAGTCCAATTAGTTCCTTAAAAAAAGTTCGACTATAGTTTCATTGACCTATTCTGGTACATAGAGATCAGTTGCAGATGGTTGGTAAAGATATAGATAAAACCCTTCATCTCCAATCGTGGATCCGGTAAACTCCGCTAGCTGTTCGACAGGATGATGAGTTAGTAGATCGGTCGATAGGCGACGGTTGAGAATCAGCAGTACATTGGTGTGGGTTTGACCTGAAACCTCTGCCGCTTTTTGTATAACTTGTGTATCGTTAACGCCGTGAGTCCGTTGACTATCCCATCGAACGAAAGAGCCCTGCCGGTTGCCGCGAACGTAGTAGATTGCCTCTTTCTCTAAATAGCCGACAACTGTGCTTGCTGCATAGTCGATGTCACCAATCATTGGAAGAATATCTAACTTCTTAGCCCGGATGAACTCAGCCGTTAGCTTGCCGTAAGAGAACGGATATTTGATCTCGTTAGCAACGGCTCGCAGACCGCCAACCAAGTGGATCAGTAGAACGCCAGTTAATAGAAGATTGAAACTGATACGAGTAGTAGTGTGAAATCGGTACGGCAACTGAAAATAAGATCTGAAGTGTTGTCCTCCCCAGATAGTCAGTAAGAAAGCAATAAAGATAAATCCATGGTGGCGAATCGAGCCCTGATACTTGATGTAGAAGAAAACCAGCAACCCAAAAGTACTGGAGAGGTAAATCAGCAGGGCACTCGGTCGAGCCAGCCTAGTCACAATAACGAGTGTCAGGACTAGATAAGCGATTTGTAATTTCCAAATCTTGAACCAGGTGAAGGTTTTTGACTGCATCAAAAACTCCGAGCCCCAAAAATGAAGGTTACGGTTGGGAATGGGAAAGAAGGCACGTGGGATAAGTCGAATGAAATTTTCGATGCGTTTTAGGTCTAATTGGGTATACCAGCCAACAGCAAAACCGGTATCGACCGGTGGATTGAGTTGTAGCACCGCCGTTAGGATACCAACCGTTATAATGGCAAAACCGATATTGATCCGCAGAATACTGACAGTACTATCCTCGACCAAGTCTTGACGGGTAAGCAGGTAATCGAGTCCTAAGCCGAGCACTACACTAATTACTAAGATCAGTGCGTGAACGCTGGTATGGCTCATGAGAAAGAGTGTTAGGGCAACTGGGATTGGTTTTTGGTAACGTCGCTTTAGAAGAGTACACAAGATCGCCACTAGCAGCAGGCTGACTGCATAGTTGCGGCAGACAACTCCGTACTCGTAGAGGGAATAATAACCAAAGGCGAAGCAAACCTTTTGTAATGGGGTCAAGGGGGAATATCTATTCACCAGAAAAACAGTACTAGTGGCAATCAGCAGATGTAAGATCTGCATTCCTATCGGTGAGGCAGTTAAACGCGTAATTGGCAACAGCAGCAGATGCCACAAGGCGGGATGACCTTCGTACTTCATGTGACGGAGAAGATCAAAGATCCCGGTACTGTCGCGAGCGAGTAGCCAAGCCTGAATTTCGTCCCGCCACATTTCGTGATGAAAAGCGGCGAAAAGCCCAACCAGAAAGTAGGTGAATGTCAGCGTCAGTGCAAAGTAGGGAGTTTTGCCGATATCGAGATATCGGCTAAAGATCTGTTTTAGCCGGGGAAAGGTTGTCAGTCTCGCAGATCTCGTCTCCAAAGATTCAATCTTTGAGTGACCATCATCAGCGTTTGAGGTCACAGTAGACCACCTGTAAAATGTAAAAAAGACCTTATTCTACAGGCGTTAGAAGGGGAGTGCCGAAGGACGTTCTCCGGGAGAAGCAGGCTCGGCCTCTACAACGACAACAGTTTCTACGGCCTCGGCTTCTGGGGGTTGGGTAGTGGTTACTTCGCTTTCCTCAGTGGCCGCTGATATTTTCTTGATCCGCTCAATAAACTGTTGGAGCAGTTCTTCTTTCGAAGACGCCGCTTGCAATTCCGCCGCTAGCTGTGTCCACTGCATTTCTGACATCTCGTTGCGGGATTCAACCGCATATTTTGCTCTGACGTACTGCCAGAAACTTGCTTGATCGATATTTTGTTGCTCCATTCTGTCTTTCAACTTGCTGGCTAAAGCGAAAGTTGCTTTTTGCGCATTGCTCAATTTTTCTTCTTTGGTTGGGCCGGTGGCGAGTGGTGTCGTCTCGTGTTGGCGGTGGAGGTAGTAGTTCAAGACCTCTTTGATAACCGGAACGGGTAGCAGTTGCTTGATTGCATTTCGCTGGGCTTTATGAATTGCTTTAGTGAAAGCGTGTGGATCAGGTCGAGTTCCCATGTTTTTGGGTTGCTCACAGGCCCCATAGCGAGAAGAGCCGGTGATGGTATCGATCGCCTTGACCACAGCGATCCACGATTTTTCCCGTTCTTCGTACTCGAGGGTATCTACCTCTATGCCGCCCCTTCGGTTAGCGGCTTCATTGATCCCGGCTAATGTTAGCCCTTCTACCACTTTACCGCCCTGTTTGAAGGAATAGACATAGTCTTTGATTGCTTGCCCCGTCATCATCTGGACAATAGCTTGGTCGTCAACCTGTTCCAACACTTCAAACTCAGTCAACGGTGCGATCTCTTTGCCCGTATTTTCTGGCATTTTCTTGTCCTCTCCGTTTTTTGAACTTAGTCCCAATCCAAAAATACTTTAATATAATAACAAAGACTGTTACAGTTGTCAATGTGAGGTGTCATTTTGTTAAGCCCCTCAATGCTAGATACAGCCTAAGTTCAGAGTAATACAGATCGAAAAGTCAAATGTAATTTAGCTCAGTTGAGATTAACAGAATGAAGCAGAATATATAACTTGATCTATTACATAAGTCCAGAAAACAGAGGTTAGGAGATTTTTGAGTTCATATATGCCAAGGAATCCAGCTACCTCTCAGGTAAAAAATGCCGTGGATTTTACTATTTATGCAAGAGGTCTATTTGCTTTTGTATTGATTTTCAAGGGCGTAAGCATATGCGGATAGTCGTTAATCTCGTTTAAGACCTTCCAGCGGTCAACCAATCCTGCTCTGAAGTACCGATATGAACCGGATCTTGTAAATAACTCTAGATCAACTTTGGGCTCTTGGGCCATCTTTTTCTCAAAATCAAACATCTCATCTAACAGTGGTCGGATTTGCTGCAGATCTCTCTTGAAACCAACCAGGTCTTCCTCAATATAACCAAAGCGGACACTAAATGGATAGAAGAGTGTTCGTAAAACAAATTGATCTTTTTCACTGAACACACTTCCGACCGACCTCTTAATTGACGAATCCCCAAAAGGGGACATGCCCTTGTCACCATAGTCGGGACTGCTAGGATCTCCCCACCATTTTTTCCCCTGTGCCGTCATCTCGTAAAGGCTTTGTTGTTCTTCTATCTCCATCCAATCACATAAACTCGCCATGGTCTCTTGAGGATGGGTTTTCAAATCTTCCAGACGTAAGCCAACTGAATCCTGGATCCGAAAAACAATTTGATCAATACCATACAGCATTGCAATGATCCTAGTGGAAACCTTATTATAGTCGTTTGAATCAAAGTGATGTTTCACCCAAGATTCGCAGTTTTGTAAAGGTTCACGAATCATCATCACGATCCGGGCCTCAGGGTTATATCTGAGGAAATTCAATTTAGCATAACCATCTGGGTTATGTATATGATAAAAGATAGTGCTCTTTTTACCTTCATTCTTTAACGTTTTCTCATAAGCAACATGAACTAAAGTGAAAAAATCCATCGGACTTAATTTGTCGTAATAGCCCATCAACTGGTCCAGTTCTGTACAAAACAGATGTCGGTCTCCCACAAGAGATTCATCTCTAGATTCTCCAACATTTGCCATGCCCTCTTTTTGGCCTAAACCTGTGATAAATTTGCTATTTATAGTCGGAATGGGTTTGAGAGAGTTAGCATCAAACAAAACAGGGAATTGACCCACAAATCGTTGCGGTATTCTACCTCATCCCTCGGCGATAAGTTTTTTCCATACAGTAGAATCAAAATATTGGCTGAAATAAACGCTGGGCAAAGTGGAAATTTGCGGGTGATTGTCAATCAGACTATGCAGAAGACCTGTTCCGCTTCGGCCAAAGTGTAAAAGTGCGATCATTTTTTCTGGAAGAGATGGTTTTTCCGTAGCTTGATGAAGCCTATCTAGATTATGAACCTCTTCTTCGGTCTTGGAAGGTAATGCCTTAATAGCATTTCTAAAGGAGATTTCAGCCGTATGTGGAGTAAACGCATCCAGTTTATACTCTAAAACTGCTAAATTGACACGATGTGAGTCATTCTGACTTAGCTCCTGTTTATATAAATCAACTTGGGTGTCTTTTGATGGTTGTAACGCTTTTACTGCAAAAAATAAATTCCCCCATGCAGATCGGAGATCTGGTTGAATCTTTATGGCTGTTAAGCCTGATTCCACCGCCGCCTCCAGCCGTCCAAGGTCACGAAGTGCATTGACACGGTTGCCATATGCCTCGGCATAATCCGACTGGTGCTGAATAGCCCGATCATAGCTATTCACCGCTGCCCCCAGTTGACCCAACTCTGTGAGTGCATTACCACGGTTACTGTATGCCTCAGCATAGTCCGGCTTCAGTTGGATGGCCTGATCATAACTGGCTACAGCTTCCTCTAACTGACCAAGGTTGTGAAGTGCATTGCCACAATTCCTGTAAGCCTCGGCCAAATCCGGCTTCAGCTGGATGGCCTTGTTATAACTATCCACCGCTGACACCAGTTGCCCTAGCTTTTTTAGTGCAACCCCACGGTCATTATAAACTTCAGCCAAATCCGGCCTGAGCTGGATTACTCTGTCGAATACTTGTACTGCTTCCTGTAACTACCCTTGACCTGCAAGTACTGCTCCTAAGACATTAAGAACAATTAATGATTGAGGGTAGGTGTGTAGTAATTCCCTACAAGACTGCGCAGCCTTTGTTACCTGTCCTGATTGATATAGATTAATCAAAGTATTAATCTGATTCTGCGATGGGTTGGCCATCTGTGCTGGTACTGATTGATGGTGTGATCGCTTTTTTTGCAACTTACGCAAACCTTTTTTTGCAATCGGATGGTTAGGTTGGTATTGCAAGACCGCACTGTAAAGTTGCCGTGCGACAGCTGCATTGCCCCGCTTGACCGCCTTTTTTGCTCTTGAAATAGCTTGTTCAATGGTTAACTATTGGGATTGAGACATGTTTCTCCTTTTTCAGCGGTTGCTTGCTGTACTTGCCTTTCAATTTATCCCTTTTCATTATTCAAAAAGAGAGACTCTTGGGTGAATCAGATTCGGTTGAAGCCTAATCGCAACAAAGGGTTTATCCAGATTCAGTGCTATCCTTTTCAAATCAGGGAACTTTCAAACCTTCGCAGCGTAAACAGGCTTGTGGGAAATGTGCCTTTTTCACATCACAGGGGTAAAAATTGACACGAGAATGGGATGAAATTGGCGATTTCACTTCAAAAGGCCTTTATTGAGTAGGGGGTATAACTTTTGAATCATCGAAGCTCAATGGCAATAAGGGGGTAGACTGTCTTTTCTGCGGAGCAAATTTAGTCTCATTCAGGCGAAATCGAGGTAATATTTCCCCTTACGCAAGAGGTCTACCGTTTCCTTATTTCAGATAGGATTTCATGGTATGCAAAGCCGTTTCAACATCTTGATCGAAATCGTCGAAGCCGCACTCACAGGAGACACGCCCTTTATAGCTGGCAGATTTGAGGGCAGAGAAGAAATCGGAAAAGTCGAAGTCGTCGTTGCCTGGATAAGAGCGTTTAACCGGTTCGGCGATATGAACGTGGGCCAGCCATTCAGCCGCATCAACGATATTGGACATCGGTTCAGACTCCTGCCAGATATGGTAGAGGTCAGCCAAAACTCGGATGCCGGAGCGATTGACACGTTTAGCCATGGCTAGTCCGTCAGCCACAGTCTGGATGATGTTGCACTCACGGGCACACAGCGGCTCAATAGCGATGACAATACCGCAGGCTTCAGCATGGTCAGCGGACATCGATAAGAAGTCGGCAATCTGACCCAAAGCCCGATCGAAATCATACCCGTCATCTACGTTGCGGGAACCACTGCTGCCGTAGACGATAATCTTACTATCCATTGATTGGGCCCGGCGGCAGGCTGTCTCTACGTAATTGGATAGCCGTTGTAGATCGACCTCATCGCCGACAACACGCAGATCACCGGGTAGAAATCCGGCATAGGCTTCGGCTTTGATAGAACTACCCAGTGCTTCGGCCTGAATGGGCTGAAACTTGGCCTCATCTTTTTCCGGGATCAGGGTACTCTGCACGCCCAACTCAATATAATCGTAGCCGACTTCTGCCAGTCGATCTATTTTCTCTAATGGTGCACAAACGCCAAATTTCATTTGGTGAACTCCTTTTTCATTCCCCGGGTTGGCCAACTGAAGGTTGGGTCGAGGGGGTATTTTCTGAAAGAATACGGTTCAGGTTTGGATGGTGCTGATGCCAGTTGGTGGTCTGCTGGTATGCATGGCCAACCTGACACAGCAACGGTTCGGATAGGTGTTTTCCTACCAGTTGCAGGCTCAACGGGAGATGGTCACGGGTGAAGCCACAGGGAAGAGACAGCGTTGGCATCCCGTTATAGTTGAAAGGAACGGTAAATCGCTGGAATCGGGCAGGCCGATCGCTCATCGGCCCGTACAACCCTGCCGGCGTGACAGGATGGGGCGGCGCCGACATGGAGGGGCAAACAAGTAAGTCAATCCCCGACATGGCCCGCTGAAAATGGCCGTTGCAGGTAGCCCTCAAGGTATTAGCGCGGGCGTAGTCGGCTCCACTGACTCCCGCACCTTTGTCCAGCCAACCGCGGAACCACGGCCCATACACTTCTCGCTGCGAAGGATAGGTGGCTTGGTGAGCCAAAACGGCTTCTGCGGTACAGAGTATCGGCCAGGCCAGCACAAACGGGTCGATGTCGGGTAACTTGATCTCCACCACTTCGGCCCCTAGCTCTCCCAAAATATCTACGCTGCTAGAAACGGCAGCCGCCAGTTCCGGGTCGATGTCCGAGGTGGCGTAGTGCTGGTCAAAGCCGATTCTGATAGCAGGTGGGGCCTGATCCAGGGAGGCTGACATCTCCGGTACCGGATCGGATAAAGTGGTCGGATCGTTAGCATCAGGGCCGGCAATGACCTGTAGCATCAATCCGGCATCGGCCACGCTACGGGTCATGGGACCGACATGATCCATCGATTCGGCCAAGGCCAGAACGCCGTAACGGCTGACACGGCCCCAGGTCGGTTTCAGTCCCACTACCCCGCAGGCAGCGGCAGGGAAGCGAATAGAACCGCCGGTATCGCTGCCCAGGGCGCCGAAACAGAGGCCGCTAGCGATGGCTACCCCGGACCCGCTGGAGGAAGAACCGGTCCAGCGTTGCGGATGCCACGGATTGATGGGAATAGAGAAGGTGGGGTTGTAGCCGCCCATAGCCCCTTCGGTCAGGTTCAATTTACCTAGCAACACCGCCCCGGCCGCCGTCAGTTTTCGCACCACGGTGGCGTCGTAGGCGGGGATATGATCGGTGTTAACCTTCGCCCCTCCCATGGTACGAACACCACGGGTATAGCAGAGGTCCTTGACCGCAATCGGAACGCCGTGCAATGGCCCTCGATAGTCACCAGCCACGATGTCGGTCTCAGCTTGTCGGGCTGTCTCCACAGCCTGTTCTGCCATCAGGGTAGCATAACTTTTAAGGTGTGGGTCCCACTGCTGTATGCGTTCCAGTTGCATCTGTGTCAGTTCGGACGGTGAGAGCTGTTTGGATCGGATTAACTCAGCCACCTGAATAATGGTATTAAAGTGCATTTTGCCCTCTGAAGCAGTTTCTGTTGTCGAACTCGGTTCTCCGTACGGAATGGTTCCTGAAGTGGTATCACTCGAAGGTGTCGTGGATGCCACGGTAGATCTGGATGAAGCGTGGCAGATAAGTAATCAGGATGAAGGTTTCGATGGCACCGGAGGCGAGGAGAACCGGCTGTATAATACGATCATAGGGCCAATCGGCGTATCCGTAGGCTTCCAACCAAAGCCTGAAGAAACCATAGGCGAGGATAGCGAAGTTGAGGGTAGTGCCCCACTTGGCGATTAGTTTGGGACGAACCTTGAAGGCGATTTTCTTCCACCACAACAAGATCGGAATTGAGGCTAACTGCGCTAGGTCACGAACAAAGACCAGCCCAACATACCAGCCGGGAATCCGCTTGACGGCGAAAAGATAACCGAACATGACCAGCGCAACCAGTTTATCGGCTACTGGGTCGAGGATCATCCCGGCCTGGGTGATCATTCCCATTTTACGCGCCAGGCGACCGTCCAGAAAATCGGTTAGGAAGGCCCAGCCTGCCAGTAGAAATCCGGGGATAAAGGCACCCTGATGGATGAGTATCAGCACCAGCGGAATTAAAACGATGCGGCAGAGGGTGAGCAGATTGGGCAAGTTCAGCGGTATCGGCATATACATCTTCCGCTAAATTCCCAGCACTTAGACGCTCTTGTCACTCAACCTCCTCTTGCGCCTCACTAACTTTCCTTTCAGGTTGCCCTCCATCAGATGGAAAGATTAGAATCGCTTTTATAATACCTTTTTGGAGGTCTCAATGGTACATAATCTACAAGTTGCAAAAACTACAAAAACTAACCGTCATTTCTCGATCGGGGTTGAGGACAAACATTTTTCAGGTCTGGGGGGTTGAAGTGGATAGGCTAACTCGGACACTTGATTTCACGTAAACTATACCAACAAGAAGTCGAGGAATCAAACGTCGGACCAGAATTATACCGCAGAATTTAAAGAAAAGGCCCTATCATTGGTTCGAAGCTCAGATAACCCAATTTCTCAAACAGCAAAAGAGTTAGGCTTTCAAGAACCCACTCTATTATTCGTGGGCGAATCAGACTGGAGCCAGCTCAAAAGCCTGCGGGTAAAGCCAGGAACCATCGATCATTAAGGAAATGAAAAGCTAAAATAGGAACTCGCTAAGGTCAAAGAGGAGCGTAATATTTTAACAAAGACAACGGTATATTTGGCCAAAGAAAGTCGGTAAAATATGCCTGATGTGTCAGGTTATGGGTGTGTATGTAAAAGTAGTTTTTATGGCTGGCAGCATAAACCTGAAAGCCTGATGGAGAAAGAAAATAAGGGGTTAATCCAGCACATTAAATCGACCTTTGAAGAACAACCAGGGCGTTGTGGCACAGAAACGATCAAAAGAGGGTTAAGTAGGTTAAGCTGTCAGGTCAGTCGACGAAGAGAAAGCTCATCAAGAAGGCTGATTTAGGCGGTCAAACCAAGAAGAAGTTTAAAGCAACGATAGATTCAAAGCAGAACCTGCTTGGTACCCAACTGGTGGAGTAGAAAGTTTAAGGTGACGGACATCAATAGTTACTGGGTTGGCGATATAATTATATCTATACAGGGGAGGGCTGGCGTTACCTGACGGTTGTCATCGATTTGTATTGGCTTGTATTGGCCAAAAGTGGTGGGCTGGCTACTCTAGAAACGATGACAGCCGAAGTTAAGGATGGATTGCTGATGGCGCCTTGGCAACGAAAGCCGAAGACAGGGCTGATTTGGCAAGAGTGAGTCAATATACCTCAAAAAGCCGGAGAGAAACAATAAAATATTTGTGGCTTATTCAAAGCATCAGTCGTCGGGGTAAGTGTTGGGATCATGCGGTGTCAGAGAGCTTCTTTCATTCGTTAAAAGTCGAGCTAGTAGATCAAAAAAAGGACCAAACCCAGCAACAAGCAATACAGTCCATATTTGAATAGATTGAGGTCTTTTACAATCGAAAGGGGCTTCATTCAACCAATGGTTACTGATTACCAGTAAACTCTGAGGATCTACCTAAAGTCGCGTAGAAGAGTGTCCGAGTCAGTGTTGGCACATTACTAAGTCATGTATAAAGGGATGTTACAAGATCGTTTAATCAAGATCAACTGATAGCAGAAACTGTTATGCACTTAGCCTCCGGACAGCCTGAATTTAACTCTTCTGAAGGCTTCCCGCGCCAAACAAAAAAGCCGTCGACCTCACTTGAGGCGACGGCTTTTTATGGTTGATTATACTGCGTGATTCTGAACTGAATTCGTTATTGGCCTTTGATGCCTGCCCAAGTGGTGGTTAATTTGTCCTGAGCTTCAACAGCCGTCGACAGTTTAGCTGTCTCATCCAGCCAATTGGCGATAAACTCGACCACACCAATACCGCGAATATCTGGTTTGTCAGGCCACGCAGGCTTAGCCGCTTGCCACATGGCTGCGATAATACCGTTTCCATCTTTGCCGGCTTTTTTGCTGACAGCCACGGCCGGGTCAGCATTATCGGCATCCGCTTGAGCAAAGATAGTCAGATCCCAGTCAGTACCCTTGAACTGCTCGGCATGCCACGGACGGTCGGACTTGAAAGGCTTTATGGACGGGATATATTTTTTCCCGGCATCAGTAGGCTTCATGTCCCCTTTTCTAGCTCCGAAACTCAAGCCCTTGATATCAAAGATATTAGCTGCGCCAGAAGGCCCATTATTGGGACTGCGCACTCCGCCTTCATAGCTCATATATCCGATCCAGTCGGCTACATTGATCAAGACATTACCGGCATCAACAAATTCTTCAACGATAGAACCATCGGGCTTTTTATTGGGGAAGGGATACAAAGAACTGGGCATTGTTCCGCAGGCTGTAATGATGACATCCGGTTTACCATCGCCTGTGTTGGTTTTAGCCCAGGTAGCTAAGGCCGACCCTTCGCCTGTCGCATCTTTATCTTTGAAGTTGGTAATATTACCAAAAAGCTTTTTAATGCGTGCATCATTCATAATAACCTCAGTGTTGGCATCTGTCGCCTCCTGAGAAATCCATCCGGCATTGGTAGATCCAGAGTAAATCGCTAAACTGGAACCACCGCCCGCTTTAACGCCAGCGAAGGTCGTCATCGCGGACATACCAACCACGATGAGGCCTAGTAGAAAGACAATTTTTTTCATGTTCATAATCCTCACGGTTTTTCACCTACATGTTTAACCACAAATACTAACGTCTATAGCATTTGATTAAGATGCTAAACTATTGTGTGTCTGTGCTAAAAACACAAACGCCCAGCGAGTGTAGCAAATATGTCCTTATTCTGTCAAGCGATTTATAAAGTTCTATTTTACTTATTACCATATGGTTGATGTGTTATAATAACTGGAGTAGTAAGCTCTCGGTAATTTTGCAACTTTTCGGTTCCACAAAGCTTCAACTATCAAGAAATGGAGGCATGTATATCATGCAAAAACCTATTTTATTTTGCATTTTGGTCGGTTTGTTTGTTCCTCTTAGTCACGCCAAGTTACTGATGTTTGATGACTTCGAGGGTAAGCTGAAAAAGAAGTATTGGATAGGACAAGATAAAACTTGGAAAACTAAAAATGGGGTCTTGGAAATAGAGCAGCCCATAAATGACGGCAATTGTCCTTGTGATTTTGGTTATGGGACTGTAGAAACTGAAAGTTTCAGCTTGCAGTTCGATTTTAGGCTCCTTCAAGATGATTTCAAGGCCGGTAGTAGCATGGATCTTCTATTTAGAGCCAACGAGTTTAAATTTTATCAACTGATCGTTACTCCCGCAGATGGGGTCGGAAAGACCAATCACGCTCGCTGGTATATAAGAGATGGTGAAAACCGTGCCACTTGGAAAGAATATCGAGAATTAAGAAAAGAATTCCCCATAGAGGTACTGTCTAAAGAATGGTATACGCTATCTCTGCAGGGAAAAGTGGGATCTTTCACCCTTTATATCAGAAAAAAAGCTGACTTGGTTTCGGCTAAGGTCATAGAATGGAAAGACCCAAAAAACAAACACCCAAAAGGTGTCATCGGTTTCCATACGAACAGATTACAACATTACCAAATTGACAATATGCGTTTGTTTGATTCGCCCAATGAGGTTAATTTAGCTGTTGATGTCAGAGCTAAACAAACCACTTTCTGGGCTGAGATAAAGGGGAGGTAATTGACGCTATAGATAGCAAACATTCACTTTATTTTAACTTGAAAGAAATAGGCACCAATGATACTATATTCGGGCGTTCGATTCTTGAAATTATAAGGTGGACGCCTTCTTGAGAAACTATTTAGAAAGCTAAAG
>JASMLX010000058.1 GCA_030748495.1 Candidatus Poribacteria bacterium
AAGTTCCTTTTTAGATCCAACTAAAACTAGACCTAACTCCTTTAGATACGCAAGTTTAAATTGTCTTTAGTTTTGAACAGCTTCTAGTGTCTTGCGTACCTAATCAGAATATCACCCCTTGTTGGGCAGGCCTGGAGTTGGAGATTGAAAATACTGGCCACAACGGTAACGCGATTGAGACAGGCCGACTTGGGCCCAAAATCCAACAAGGCCGATGAAGTGCCAAAACATGAGAGATTTGGCGATAAATGACTCCCCTTTCGTCGATAGCTTTCTATGGGCGGGAACCCGTTTTTACTTCAAGGTTTACAACGTTTTAGACAGACTCACCTCTCGTTTTTGTGGAATTGTCTGTGAACAGTGTTTTTTCCCTCGTTGCTAGAAAGAAGCTTAAAAACTTGATAGGAGTCAGCTTTCTTTTCAATCTGACAAGTACCCCCGTAAGTATGAGGGGCGTTTGTTAGATTGTATTGCGCAGTTCCTCTAATTTATATATAATCTCTGTCTAAATTGGAACAGAAGTTTGACTTTTAGCTTCAGTTTGATATGCTCTACGAGGTTGTTTTAATCAAGATGATCAAACTATTAGTTGGGAATCCAATGTCAGCAACTTTTATTTTTAAACATGAACTAAACCTAAAAAGACCTACAGCGCTTTAAATAAGGAGTTTATATTGATGAACAAACTTAGCTATTTAGGAATTGTTATTTGTCTGGCACTTATTGTTATGTCTGCTTTGTCTTGGGCAGCAGAATTCACAGATGGCCTAGTAGTCTATCTACCTTTCGATGAAGGTACAGGTGGAACTACTAAAGATGCAAGTGGGAATAAAAATGATGGTAAACTGGAAGGTAAAATCAAGTGGGCTAATGGCAAATTTGGTAAAGCCTTACAGTTTAACGGTGAAGCTAGTGCTAGTTGGGTTATGGTGAAAAGTAACAAGCAGCTAAATGTCGATTCGTTTACTTTTATGGCCTGGGTGAACTTCGAAAATTGGGACGGCGTCAAGCAGGTGGTCGGAAAATCGGTTCACGGTGGTTGCAGCGGTCGTGGTCAGTATGGGATATTCAGCGAAGGTGGGAGCCTGAAACTCAGAATGGAAACTGAAGCCGGTAGAATCGATATCACGGCCAAGTCACCGGAAACCAAAAAATGGGTCCATATCGCCTGCACGAATAATGGTAAAGAAGGCATAATCTTCGTTGATGGTAAAGAATCAGGGAAAGGTAAAACTCCAGGGAAACTCAAAGTGAACGATGACCCGTGGGCTATCGGTCAGGACTGTGAACGACTGAATTATATCCCCACAGGCTTGATTGATGAGGCTAGATTATGGAACCGTGTTTTGAGCGAGAAGGAAATTGGTGATTACATGAAGATGGGTGCCAAAGAGGCTTTAGCTGTTAACCCACAAGCCAGGCTGCCTGTGGCTTGGAGTCGTGTCAAGACCGAGTACTAGAGAGTCGTCTATCAAACCCAAGTTTGATAGATTAAACCAGATTCTGAAGGGACGGTAATTCATATTACCATCCCTTTTTTGTTTCTATTTTCTCATTTGTCGCAAGGCTTGAGATACTGCTGTGGAATTTCAAAGCCAAGGTCATTTTCGTTGCCTGCTCAACCACGCCCCCCACTCGGTATTTCGGCTATTTTTGCAGAATTAGACGACCCAATTGCTCCACATAGTTATCCCATTATGACCACCACTTTTGATGCTTAAACCTTATGTGCCACATCTTATTCTCATCCTCTTGTAACCATACATTATATTTTGAAATTTTGCATAGTGCTTGATATAATTCTTATCGTACTTGAAGTAGGAAGCGTACTAGCACTAACCATTGATTAAGAAACAGCGACTTCAACCAAAATAAGGAGTTGCTTTTCAGTATATTTACAATATAAGGAGTTTAAGATGAGAAAAGTTATCTGTATTAGCGTAACACTATTGATGGTCTTGGTTCTTGTACCTATCACACAGGCAAAACCGAAACCGGTCAAAATTACCGATTTGAAAGTCGGTAGTAAGCTACCGTATGAAGTTGGAAAATCCCTTGAAGTTGGTACTAAGTACTACATTGACCGCGACTACACCGTAATTGAAATGCCCAAAGAACTGGTCGGCATCCAGTGGATTATGACGGGCAACAACGACAAAAATTCGCAAGGCAAGGATTTTTTGTCATTCAAGGTTGACAAGCCCTCCATTATTTGGATTGCGCACGATAGTCGGGGTGAAGAGGAAAAAGGTGGAAAGCCACCGGAATGGTTAGAAAAAGAATACGAAAAATGGATGGATGGAAAAGATCCGGTGCCCATTGAAGTGACCGACGGTAATATGGCAACCTTCAATCTGTGGCAGAAAGCAGTTAAAGCCGGTAAAGTCACCATCGGTGGAAACGCTGAGGCACCTGCCGCTGGACACGGAAGTAACTACATGGTTCTTGTGGAAGAAGACCAAAACGCAGCGGTCGACCCACAAGCTAAATTAAGCACGACTTGGGCTATCATCAAGTCACAACACCAACAATAATTTTAAGGAAAAAGCTATGAAGAAATTTGCAGTTTTAGGTGTTCTACTTCTAACCCTAGTCGCTTTTCTATCAGCGGTGGCAGCACCAATCAAAGTTGGTATCACCGGTATTAAAGTCAAAAGTAAAGATCCCAAAGATGAGTACAAAATTGGAACGGTCAAGAAAGATGCTAAAATCTATATTGACCGAGACTATATCATCCTTACTGTGCCAAAGGGATTCGAAGGCATGCAAACTATTATGACGGCCAACGACGACAAAAATGAAACAAGTGCTGATTTTTTAACCTTCTCTGTCGATAAGGACTCCGTCATCTACGTGGCTCACGATAGTCGTGCGGAAGCAGAAAAAGGTGGAAAGTCGCCGAAATGGCTGTCAGACGACTTCAAAAAAGAACTGGTTGGGGGAAAGCCGGTTGCCATAAAGGTTACCGATACAAACATGGATACCGTCAACCTATGGAAAAAAGAGGTCAAGGCGGGTAAAGTTACCCTCGGTGGCAACGCCATAGCGCCATCGGCCGGGCACGGTAGTAACTACTTCGTGATCGTGACGGGTAAAGAGGCTACCACCGCAGTTGATGCCCAAGCCAAACTGAGTACCACCTGGGCCCAAATTAAGTCAAACCAATAGTTTCAACTACTAAGCTACGTTACGTTAAAGAGATGGTAATGTTGCATTACCATCTCTTTTTTGTGCCTATTTCCCCATCCCTTTCAAGGCCTCCAGACACTGCTGTGGAATTTCAAAGCCAAGGCCGTCCGCGCTTCCCTGTTCCACTACGTACCACTCGGTATTCTGGCTATTTTCACAGAGTTCGAAGACCCGCTCCCAATCACCTGATCCGTCACCGATAATGGCATCAGCCGGTTGGCCGTACTCCCGCAGATGAACTGATCTGGCACGTTGCGGAAACTTCTCCAGCACAGCCACCGGATCTCCTCCACCAGCGGCACAGTTCCCGGTATCCAACTGCATAATAACCTCTGGTTGGGTATTGCTGAAGAGGCGATTCCAGGCGGTTTCCCCCTCGATGTCGTCGAAGTCAAACCCGTGGGCATGATAACCGGTGAACATGCCCCGGGCAGCCAGTTTTGCTGCCACCTGATCTAGAATCTGGGCCAATTCCATGATTGAAGCCACACTACTCATTCGGCCCTTGTCAGCTGCCACAACCAGAAATCGATTACCTAGGGTTTGGTTCAATTCGATGGTTCGCCCCAAGTTATCTCCCAGCAAGGCTTCGGTTCGAAGATGGATCCCGCAACAGGCCAGTCCGTTGTCATCCAGCATTTGGCGCAGTTCAACCGCCGAATAACCCATCCAATCGATACTTTCACCGTTATATCCCCACGGCTCGACACCGACATAGCCGATGCGACTGACGGCCTCCAGGGTAGCAGGTAGGTCTTTTTGGCATTCACCCCGCACCGAGAACAGTTGAATCCCAATCGGAATTTTACTTTGCATGGTCATTACACTCCTGTTTATTTTTATGGTTTTTGACTCACAACTACGGACTTTTACTGTGGTTCAATTGTTGATCTACGCTAGTGCTAGTGCGTCATGACATAGGCTATCAGGTTGAGGGCCATCTTGGCCGCTAGCTCTCGAAGGTGCGGAGGATCTTCGGGATGAATCTTACGGTCCTCCAGACCATCCCCAATATCAGCGCTATAGGCATAAAAAACCACCAACCGCCCCTGATGGAATAGGCCATATCCCTGGGCTGGATCACCATCGTGCTGGTGTATTTTGGGCAACCCGCGTAAATCGTAAAAACAGTGGTAGATCGGATGATCGTCGGGTATCGGTTGCAACTTCTGCTGAGGAAACACTTTTTTTATCTCGCGCCGAAAGCTCTGATCTAGCCCATAATCGTCATTCACGAACAGGAAACCACCTCGCGTCAAATACTGCCGTAAGGCTTGGCTCTCTTTACTGGAGAAGCTGATATTGCCGTGTCCGACCAGATACAGAAACGGATAGCTGAATAGGTTACGATCTGTCAGGCGTAAGACAACGCGTTCCTCTGCTGCTTCCATACCGAGTCGTTGCCGAAGCAGCTTTAACCAGTTTGAAACCGCAGTCTGGTCACCATACCAGTCACCGCCACCACCGTAGCGGATCTGTGCAATCTCGAATTTTTCGGCACTGACAGTTACCGTCAAAAGTAGGAGGGCGACGACTAATTGGCTAAGGATAATAGAGTAATTTCGTGCCATCTAGAGTGAGATTCCCAGCAATCCACGGGTGACCTGGAAATCGGTATTACCATAGTCATGCAGTCGGGGCAGGTATCGACGAGAAGCCACTTCGCTGATCAGATCAAGTAGCTGTTGTAGATTCAAAGTCTCTTCAGCTAGGTCGAGATCTGAGCTAAAAGTTTCAATGGTTCCTGGATCGGTTGAGATCTGTACCACCGGGATCATCCGGTGCGACTGAATTGGTGTCCCGGCTAGATGGGCAATGACCAGATCTACACCTGTTGCCCCTAAACCGGTCAGGGTTTCTACCGCTTGCCCGGTTTGCGTGTCCATAATATGCAACCCCGGTCGAACCTGGCTTTCACCATAAGCCAGAGATTTCTGAGGTGCTTGTCGGTGCCCGACCATAGTAGAAAACGCGTCACTGTCGATAAGGGTGGCATTGTCTGGGACCACCACGGTTCCACCAGCCGTCACGGCGATTTGGGCCAATTGGGTTAGAGTCGAAGCCGCGGACGAGTTGATGGTGCCAAAGGAGAGCAAACCGATCCGTAAATCCGCTAACGAACCTTCAGCTAACGACACCTCTGATTTTTGCGCCAGTTGTTGTTGAAACCAATCTTCAATTTTACGGCTCACGGTTTCGATGCCACCATCCAGTTGAACGCTGGCCCAACCGAACCGGTCGGAAGCGATGTTTCGTTGAGCCAATACTTGGTGAACGAAGTCGTTGTGCGTTTTTTCACAGCCGTGTTCTAACAAAACACCAAATCCGACGGTCGGATGTAACAGGTGGCCCACCAGTACACGGGCGAACATCTCCTCAGATCTCCCCTCAGAGACCCCACAGCCTTCGGTGTGCGACAAACCGTAGAATTGGGAGATTCCCTGCTCTCTACCCAGTTGTTTGGCGTTGAGCTGTTTAGCGATTAGATCAGCAATCTGTCCGGAACAGAGACTAGTTGGCAGCACCAGCCCGATTTGATTAGAGCATACCTTATTTTCGGTTTGAACTCCCTGGAAGCAAAATTGGCTGATCTGTTCGGAGATATCTCGATTTTGTAGTGAAAGATCAGTTAGACAAGTCTGGATCGGAATGGGGATCCCGTCTGGATCCGGATTGCTCTGTAACTGTTCCAACTTGCTCCCATCGGTCTGTCGCCAGTTTCTCCAGACCGAGATTTGCGAATGGCCTGCTTCTTCACCAACGCTCTGCTGGCCGGAGGCAACATCTAATGTTAGCTGAAACATCTCCTGGCCGATCTGCTCCAGAGGAGTTCCGTCCTGGTACTGACCCGCATTGACATCCATATCGTCTTTCAGCAGGTTATAACGGTCAGTGGTGGTCAAAATTTTGATGGTTGGTACAAAGGGGAAATTAGTAATTGATCCGTTCCCGGTAACAAAGAAGATCATATTGCAACCGGAGGCCACCTGTCCGGCGATACTTTCCAGATCGTTACCGGGGCTATCCATGAAATAGTAGCCAGCTTCGGTCATCGGTTCAGCGTAGTCGATGGCTGCATCCAGTCGAACATCGGGATGTCGTTTCATGGCGGCCCCAATGGATTTGATGGCGATATTGTACAGTCCACGGTAGAGGTTTCCACCGGATGGATTACCTGCTGCCGAGTGTCCGTGCCAACTGGCGCGCTGCTGAAATCGATCCTGGATGGCCATAAATTTCTGCGCAACCTGCGGGGATTTCACCTTTTGCAGCGCGTAGGATTCAGCACCGATCAGTTCGTCGGTTTCAGCTAGGTTAGCACTACCACCATAGCGGATCACCTCTTTGGCTACATATCCCGCCAGTGGGTTGCCGGAGATCCCGGAAAAGGCATCAGAGCCACCACACTGCAGGGCAATTTTTAAATGGTCTAAGGGTTGCAGCGTTCTTCCGGCCTGATTGACTTCAGGCAACCACCCTTGGATAATTCGGGTAGCTTGGTCTAGGTGATTTTCAAACCCACCTTGAATAGAGAGAAATTGGTGTGGCATCTCCTGAATTGGATAGGATGAAACGCCATTTTGGTTTTGATGGAGAAAATCTTTCAAAATCCGGTTGTTAATCGGCTCAGTCGAATAGTCGACCATTAGAAATGCCCCAATGTTGGGATGAGTGGCAAAACCGGCAATGGTGCGCAGCATCATGTCGAAGTTGTTTGGTGGTAGCTCTTCACCGCCTTCGGTGTGGGTAACCGCTACGACGCCATCGATATTGGCATATTTATCTGTATTGAAACGCTCTGCCAATGCCTGAGCAAAACTAGCGGTTCGGGAGGTAGTTCCGATAGCGGCAATGTAGTTACGGGTTCCAACACCGCGGTCATCAGTTCTCAGGAAGCCGCTAAAATAATGATCTGTGGTAGATCTAGGAATCTGTTGGTCGGGTTGAAAATCGAGCCGATTGAAAGGCGGAATATCGTCGTTAAAATTGGGAACGGTCGGCAACTCAAAGTCGAGATTACGCCCCTGCAAAGCTGCTAACATTTTAGGATTACAGACATAATCCCCAACTGAAATGTCGGCTGTTGCTGTTCCAAAGGGTAATCCCCAGGACAATAGGTGGTCACCAGCAGAAATGGCTTCCACGGCAAAGCGATGGCCTTCCAGTACGGTATGTGAAATCCGCAACGATGTTTCTTGATACTGAATTATAGACCCGGCTTCAATAATCTGGATGGCAATCGCCATATTATCCTGATCAGCAGGCAATAAGGCCACCTGCTGGAAAGTGTAACAGCTCATAAAAGATCCTTTATCTTCTGTTATTTATCGGTATGGAGATGGCGAAAAGGGTTAGGCATCTCAAAAAAAGCTCCACCAGTTTCGATTGCCAGTTGGGCTTGAAAATTGTTACTTTTCGTTGAAACCCCGATCACAAAGGTTCGAACCCCCAGATCCCGACAGACCTGAGTCGCTCGTTCTGCTGGATAGGTACCGGCGGTCGGCTCATCGGTCATAATCAGGGCATAGCGAGCCGAGTTGGGACGAAACTTGAATTTGGATAGTCCGTCAACCAGTGCATCAATCAGATGTTCATCACCTCCAAACGGTTCATTCATCGCGGCTTCAATATCGGCTTCACTCAATGGACCGTGTGCACCTGAATCCAGGGTTAAAATCTGGGCTCCATGTACAATGCGGATAGCATCAGAAGCCACGGCAAATCGGATCAACCCAATTTGGTAATCGATAGGTAGAATATCCATCTCTTGATAAAATTCGGTAATCCCGTGTGAAAGGGCCTGCGATTTCCCGCCCATGCTACGACTGTAGTCCATCATCAGCACAATATCAGCCTGCCCTTCACTAGAGGTCCGTTCAGGTGAAGACTTAAAAACATTCAATACTTTGTTATGCCTCTCGATGGTATAGGTTCGATCCATAGTTCGGCGATAGTCTCCATCAGTGCTACCGCGCAGCGACATTCCAATATAAGAGTCCGCTACTTTCCATCGATTTTGGTTCACTCTGGTAAAAAAGGCACTACCTGACAGGGAAACTCCACGCGCAGAAAAGGCGTGCGTCACACTGGTAATAACTCGATGGTCCAAGTCCGATTCAGTTAAGTTTATCGTCTCGGGAATATCAAAATCGAGTTGAAAGATCAGCCTTCCGGTTCGACGAATCTCGGCTGAAATGTGGCGAAAGACATTAACCAAACTTTCGTTCGATTTTCGATGCGCAGGTAAACTGCCAAGCGCAAAGGTCCCACCCGGAATTTCTTGCCACAGTCCACCTGTTTTCTCAGCTAACTGCCTCTGAAACGGCTCATCAAAACCGAGGACATTGACCGAGACATCAGCTAGCCCGTAAGCCATTTCAACTTTCTCACGCATAGTTTGGATGGATTTAGCGTTAACGCCCGTTCTTGCGGGTTCGTCGGTTACCAATATCAGGTGTTTTTCCGCATCTCCATGAAACTCAATTGTATCTAGAGAATACAGTAGGGCATCCAGTGCATACTCGTCACCACTGAGTTCAATTCGTTGCATCCGATTTTGCAACAAACCAACATCTGCCAGAAGTGGCTCCATCCTAATAAACTTTTCGCCGTGCCGAACGCTGAACTCGACCATACCTAGAAAATACTCTAAAGCGTGCGTGTCGTAAGTGTCAGCCATGGCATATAGGTGGGCGGCCACTTGCTGGATATTATCTCGCATACTGGCACTGGTATCAAGCAAAAAAACGACGTTTACTTTATCCGTCTCTCTCGTCTCAACGATGTTCTGAGCAATCTTTTGTAAAGCTTTCGCGAACGGGTTGTCACCAACAATGGTTTCGCCAACTCCTATCCCTACTTTAGGCGGTAAATGTCCGATAACACCGATGTCGGACGTACCGGTGGATTCGAGAGTACGGAGACCGCCTTTCCTTTGACTGCGTACCCGTTGACGTGAACTTTCAATGCCGGATCCAGAGGTGGTAGGTAATGGCGAGATGGGCTGTGCCAGTAGCGAGTTCCCTCTACTAACGGTTCGAGTTAACTCAGGTAGATCTGATTTTGGATCGATCGGAGCCAAGGTGGCATCGTGCATCAGTGGATTGGGTGAGACAGAGACCGTTTCGCTAGTTGGATGGCTGGTGGCGTCCATCCGAATAGTTTGTGGCCGGAACCTGGTTTGGCTGGTCGTCTGTCTGGGGGTAATCAATCGTCTATTGGGAAGTGGAGCTTTGGGCTGTTTTCGTCGCCGCTGAAGGGAATCCGGCGTCTTGATCATCGCCACCTCAACTATATCTTTGCTTTGCTGCGGTGAGCCCGTTTTTAGCAAAAAAACGGCAAGATTGGTCAGAAACAGGTGAATGATCAAAGACATCAGCAAAAAATTACTGAGGCGTAAAACACCGCTTGTTCTTGGTCCCTCCATTAGTGTGGAAGTGCTAAGGGTAGAGTAGCCTCAAATGGCAACAGAACAACTCTAGCTGTTTGTCGGTCCTTTAGTTGGCCTGTGTCGGTTTCAACTTCAACGGTGGTACCTTGATCAGTGTAAGCAGTGCGGATATATCCCATAGCGAGGGTTTTTCCGAAAGTGATGGATTTAGCACTACTGGTGATTCGACCGATCTCTTTTTGCTGGTCGAAAATCCTGTCACCGTATTTGAGAGGCAAGTCGGACTCAACCTCAAAGCCCCTTAGAAGTCGGTTTGGATGACCACGATACTTCATGCGTGTCACGATCTCCTGACCGATATAGCAACCCTTTTCAAAGCTGATGCCGTGATCCAGTTCTGCTTCTAAAGGGATGATTGATTCGTCGAGTTCAACTCCAAGTTTAGGGATTCCGGCCTCGATACGAAGGATCTCCAGTGCTGACAAACCGACAGGTTGGATTTGATATTTTTTCCCTTTGTCTAATAAGATCTGCCACAATTGAGGTAGAACATCAACTTTCTCTACAAATAGGTTATAACCGACCTGGCCTGTTTCGTTAACCCGGACACACATTACCCATTCTTGGGCAATGGAGGGTGAAATCTGGATCTGACGAACGATATTATGGTATTCTCGTAAGTTAGCAACAGGGCAAGCTAGAATCGATTCAACTACCGGGGTTGCCTGCGGTCCATTAACTGAAATTATGCCGGTAGTACGGGTAATATCAGTAATAGTGACATCGTCAGCAATCAGGTATTTATCCAACTGGGGGTGGAGTAGATCTTTTGCCTCTGGGCTGGTAGTTGACAGATCTATTTCATCCTCAGAAACGGTTAGTTTCATGTCAGCGATGATTTTGCCACGATTGGTTAGAATCAGGTTGTAATTACCGTCTCCAGTACTGAGTCCTTCAACCTCATTGGACAAGATCCGGTGCAGGTAAGATGCGCGATCTGATCCTGTAATACGTAACCGTCCTCGATGAGAAAGATCGGTAATGCCGACTGTAGATCTAATAGCGGAAAGTTCGTCAATAGCAGTCGTGTAATACGGTACTGGTTGCGATCCGTTCGTTGGTATGATGTTCATTGCATTAGGGATTACATAATCTATTTAGCTAGGATGATCCGTGCTGATTATATCTGGGTACCGAAGACCAAGTCAAATTATCTTGACGTTGATTTTTCGTATTTGCTATTATTTCCCCGGTTATTTCACCAGATTAATATTTCAATCTAAAAACCCCTAAATTCCTAAATATATCCAACTAAAAAGAGAGAACTATAGAAGGATGATAGAAGTCAGCAATTTGACCAAACGCTATGGGGCAACTATAGCGGTTGATAATGTTTCGTTTTCTACTAACAGTGGTGAGATTGTTGGGTTTATTGGACCTAACGGTGCAGGAAAGAGTACGACTATGCGTATTATCACCTGTTATCTGCCAGCAGACGGAGGAACAGCGACCGTAGACGGTTTCGATGTATTTGAAGAGTCGATCGAGGTGCGAAAGCGTATCGGTTATCTACCGGAGAGTACAGCCCTCTATACTGACATGGGTGTGATCGACTATCTCAAGTTTGTAGCACAGGTGCGCGGCCTTAGCGGTCAAGACTTGCGCCACCGAGTGACAGAGATGATCGATATCTGTGGCTTGGAGAAAATGGTTCATAAAGATGTCGGTGAACTGTCAAAAGGTTATCGGCAACGTGTCGGTTTAGCCCAGGCTTTAATTCACGACCCACCTGTACTGATTCTTGACGAGCCGACTTCTGGGCTAGATCCTTATCAAATTATCGAAATTCGGAATCTGATCAAAGAGTTTGGCAAAGAAAAAACTATTATCTTTAGTACCCATATCCTCTCTCAAGTAGCCATCACCTGCGACCGGGTGTTGATTATCAGCAATGGTAAGTTGGTAGCTAATGGAACCCCAGATGAGTTGCAGCAGAGAACACAAGACCGGCAATACCTCGAGGTCGCCTTTCAAGGCGATCATACCGAGATTGAAACTAAGCTGGACCAACTCAGTTTTATTCAAGACTTCAAACAAATTCAGAGTTTAGACCAAACGGCTGCAGCATACGAAGTTGTCTCTGAAAAGGGCCATCAAACCTGTGAGGAACTATCGAGAATGGCTTATGAAAACCAGTGGCCTTTGGTCTCTTTGCAACCTAAAGCGGTAGACTTGGAAGATATTTTTTTACAACTCACGCAAAGTGAGACTCAATTGGAAGGAGTTAGCAGTTGAGAAATACTTTTGTCATCTTTAAGAAAGAGGCTGGTAGCTATTTTAATTCAGCTGTGGCCTACTTCAACATCATCGCCTATTTGGCAGTTTCGGCCTGGCTGTTTTTTTGGCTCGGTTTTTTCTTCGAGCGTAAACAGACCGAAATGACCTATTTTTTCAGCCTGATGCCGTGGCTGTTCTTATTCTTTATTCCTGCTATGACCATGAGACTGTGGGCTGAAGAAAAGAAAATGGGAACGGTGGAAATATTAATGACCCTGCCGATTCGCAGTCACGAGGTGGTGTTAGGAAAGTTCTTAGCATCTTTCCTGGTTTTGGTCTTAATGATCATTCTCTCATTTCCACTCCCACTAGCTCTGAATTCCCTTGGAAATCCTGACAATGGACAGATCTTTACTAGCTATTTAGGGTTAATACTGGTCGGTGCGGCCTACATCGCCATTGGGTTGTGTGCTTCGACCTTCACTTCAGACCAGGTTATTGCCTTTGTCGTCGGTATTATTGCCAGTTTTGCTATGTTGGTAATAGGTTTTGTTCCTTGGCTCCGCGACTTTGGGTTATCCTATCATTTTAACAGTATCACCCGTGGGGTTGTCGATTCCAGAGACCTGATCTACTATTTTTCGGTCATCGGTTTTTTCCTTTATCTCAGCGTTTTATCGGTTGAAAGTAAGCGGTGGAGGTAAGTTAGATGTCAATAAAAAGAAGTCTTCTCTACAGTTCAAATACGTTGGCTTTGGCTGTTATTGTGTTTGTGATCCTGGTTTTGGCCAACTATTTTTCCAAACGCTCATTTGTCCGCTTCGATTTGACAGAGAGTAAACGATATACCATTTCTAAATCGACCAAGAAGTTGCTTGGCCAACTCGATGACATTATTAGAATTGAAGCCTATTTCTCGGATGCTCCCGATCAAATCAAATTGATCAAAGATGAAGTTCAAGATATGCTTGACGAATACGATGCCTTTGCCGATGGCGATCTGCAGATCGAGTTTATCAACCCTAGCGATGATGAAGACCTGAAACAGAGATTGCGGATGAAAGGCATCCCTGAAATTCAGGTGCAAGTTCGTGAGAAAGACAAAATTGAGGTCAGGAACGCTTATATGGGCTTGGCTGTTGTCTACGGAGATAAGCAAGAGGTGATTCCAGTGATTCGAGAGACGACTACACTGGAATACGATCTGACATCAGCCATCCTGAAAACAACGCGTAAAGAGGCCAAAACAGTTGGTTTTTTGGAAGGCCACGACGAAGTTGACGTTTATGGTCAAGGGTTCGAGGTACTAAAGCGTGAGCTAGACAAGCAATATAGTGTTCGCAAAGTTGATGTCAGCGATGGTAGTGCAATCGATTCTGATGTTTCGACCCTGGTGATTGCTGGTCCGCAAACGCCACTGCAAGCTCGAGAGAAATATGAAATCGACCAATACCTGATGAATGGTGGCAAAGCAGTATTTTTAGTCGATGCCGTTAAAATGCCCCAAGGCTCAATTCAAGCCACGCCACTTTCAACCGGATTATCAGACCTGCTGGCGCACTATGGAATTCAACTGGGTAACAACCTGGTTCAGGATATATCTCACGATAGTCTAACCTACTCTCAAGGTGGCTTTATGACCATTACGCGCCCATACCCGTATTTTATTAAAATCTTAAAAAGCTATCAGTATTCAGCAGGGGAGGCCAGTGAAGGCTTCCCGGCTGAGAGTGTGATTACGGGCCGGATGGACAGTCTAGTACTGCCATGGACTAGTAGTCTGTCTGTGGTGGCTAAAGAGGGCGTCGAGGTGACAAACTTGGCTAGGACTAGCACGCAAGCCTGGACAGCGCAAGCCCCGTACAGTTTGGATCCAACCCGGATGTTCACCCCACCCTCGTCGGTCAAAAATGCTTATCCGGTAGCCGTTCTGCTATCTGGTGAATTTGCCAGCTTTTACGAAGGTCAGGAGATTCCCGAAATTACCTCTGATGAGGACGAGACATCCGATGACAAGGACAAAGACCGAAAAACCGTTAATAAAAGTCAACCGACGCAAATCGTAGTGGTTGGCACCTCTCAGTTTCTCCGACAACAACGCTTGGACGGGATCACCTTCCTGCAAAACAGTATCGATTATATTACGTTGGGTAGTGAGCTAATCGGGATTCGGTCTAAACGCATTAGTGACCGAACTTTCAAGGAAGATCCAAACGCCTTTACCCGCCTAGCAATTAAAATTCTCTGTATCGGAGTAATTCCATTGATGGTAGCGTTATTTGGCCTGTTTCGGTATTTCTTCCGAATGCGTGCTAAAAGAATGGTCGAAACTTACGGCCGAGTCTAATAACAACCCATATTATAAGGAGGAATTATCCATATGAAATTGAAGCAGCAATTGATCGGTTTTGTTTTCATTTTGTTTATTATGTTAGCGATTGCGTTCTTTGTTGATCGGAGCGAAAAACAACAGCGGTATGAAAAAAAGTCTGAGCAAGCGAATAAAATGTTTCCGGATATCACTGCTGAAACTGCGGGTGATCAAGTGGCACAAATAGAGATCATAGCTAATGCTGAAACGACCGTGCTACGTAAGTCGGGAACACAGTGGTTAGTCGCGTCGATGGACGATTATCTAGCTGATCAAGAGGGGATTAAGACACTATTGGAGAAGGTTGATCAACAAAAGGTACTGGATCTGGTCTCTAAAAATCCAGAGAAACAGGCTGACTTTGAAGTAGATGCGTCCGGGGTAGAAGCCAAGTTTCAAGATGAGAACCAGAAGCTGTTAGCCCACTTTTTTGTCGGCAAGAACACGCCAGATTTCTTTAACACTTACATTCGGCGAGATGGATCACAAAAAGTCTATATCGGCAAAGATCTCAGTCAATCCAACTTCGATAAAGGCACCCGCTCTTGGCGAAACCGCAAGGTCTTCGATTTTAATAAAGGTGATATTACACATTTGTTGATTGAGTTGGCATCAGAAGTTGTTGAACTAAAAATGGGCGACGATAGCAAGTGGCAAATGCTGCAACCGGAAACTTCAGCCGTTAAACAGACGACGCTCGACACTATCCTTAACAATATCAGCTCTTATGAAACTGACGACTTCGTGGAGGCTGATGCGGAAAATCCATTTGAAGGTAAAGAGAAGATTACGGTTACCTTGAATGACGGTTCTACACGCGTTTTGATGGCCGCAGAAGAGAAAGATGGGAAGCATCAGGTCAAACCTCTGGACCAAGACCAGATATTCTCGGTCTACAAGTACAAATACAATCAGCTTTTCAAACCTTCTGCCGATCTGAAAGATGACACGCCACCGCCCTCAGGGGATGAAAATAGTAACGAAAGTGAAAATACGGACGGAGATGGAGACGGTCAGATGGATAAATCTGTTAATCCATGATTGTCCGCGCTAAATACATCGTGTCTGATAGCCGCACCGTGAACGAAAACGGTGCGGTTTTTTTGTGCCAATCGAAAGTGATTGCCGTTGGTACCTGGCCAGAGATTTCCGCCACATTCCCGGTAGATAACGTGCTGGATATGGGATCAGCCGTTATCATGCCGGGTTGGGTTAACACCCATACTCATCTAGAGTTAACCAATCTGCACGACCTGACCGAGCAGAAAAACCGGTTCATCGACTGGATCTGGCAGATTGCAACCGTTGAACAAAGACGGGAACCAGACTGGATTCAACAATCGATTGCTGGCGGTATCCAGATGAGTCTGATGGCAGGAACAACTACTATCGGTAATATCCATCAATCCCTAGATGGATTGGCGATGCTAAAATCTTCTCCTTTGAGGATGGTTGTTTTTTATGAGACTCTCGGCTTCAACCCGGTGCTGGAAAGTGAATACGCAGAGCGGATCGAGCAATTGATTCAGCGATCACTTCCTGCTACCGATCGCTATCGATCTGCCATCACGCCACATGCTCCCTATTCGACCCGATTAGAACGATATCAGCACAGCTTGGAGTTAGCTCAAGCATACAGTCTGCATCTCTCGACGCACATTTCAGAAACCGAAGCCGAGATCCAGTTTCTGAAATGTGGAACCGGCGATTTTATTGAATTGCTGGATCGGTTCAGTATTCCTCACCACGACTGGATACCACCACAGATTAGCCCAATCGCCTACCTAGACCAACTCGGGGTTTTACAGGCACAACCACAACTAGTGCATTGCAACTATCTATCTGAGGCCGATATCCGTCTGATTGCTGATTCTCGATCAAGCGTCGTTTTCTGTCCCCGTAGCCATCAATACTTCCATCACCAGCATCACCCGGTTCAGCGGTTGATTGCAGCCGGAGTCAATCTTGCCATTGGTACGGATAGCCTAGCTAGCAATTGGTCGCTAGATATGAAAGACGAACTGAAAGTGTTGTTCGACTTGGATTTGCCAAGGCCACAAATCCTCGACATGCTAACGGTCAACGGGGCTAAATCGCTCGGTTGGTCAAAGGTCGGTAGATTGGAGGAAGGTTGGCAGGCCGACCTGATTGCCGTTAGCCTGCCAGCACAGACAATTGGTACGATAGAGTCAATTTTGGAACAAATTTGCCAACCAGAAGCCCACAACCTACTAACAATGGTAGGAGGAGAGATTGTCTATCGAATAGATACCGTAAGCGTCAAGAATAGAGTGCCTGGATAGGAATCGATCATTAGGCATTTTGGACGGTAGCTAGTAATGGAAGAGCAGCCACACCAAAAAACCACCACTGATTAAGCCCTCAGAACGGGTTTTGCTGGGTATTGGGGCACTTTGGTCAATTCTAGGACCCAGAATCGTTTGATGGGGGCCAAAGTGAGGATTGTTTTTAGCCATCAAGCTATCGGTAGTAGGAACTAATCGGCCTCAGTTATTAAACAAATAATATGTGGGTACCTTGCAATCAGTACAGGTCTTCAGCCAACAGTTATTTACCCTGGCTCGAAGTATGAGCATCGATAATCAAGATCAACTGGTGATTCTGTCCGATGGAGCTAGGTGGATTAACAAGTTAGCTCCGACTCAAGATCCAAAAGCGACCTTAATTCTATTGGTGGCATCTGAAACGACCAGCCTAGCCAATAGTTAGAGGGCTGCTGGCAGAATGAATTAAGCGACCAAGAGAAGCCAGTCTGGGATCAGCAGTGGATTGATCAGCTATGGCGCGGACAATCGGGCTAGACATTGCAATCAATCATGATTTTGGCACTACAATCAGGAGGCCGGCCATCCGAAAAGTCAGCTCAACTGGAGGAGAGAAGTTTGCCGGCCTTGCATGAGTTGATCAGCAATAACCGGGCGGCCATGATTAATTATCACCGGTTTCAGCAAGTGGGCTATTATATCGGTTCAGCCCTGGTAGAAAAGACGGTCGATCTGTTAGTTTGCCGCCGGCAGAAATTGAGAGGGCAAAACTGGAGTCGAACTGGAGCCGACCGCCTTCTCTGCTGGCAACAACTGATTCTCAACGACCAATGGGACGATTGCTGGCAACTGCCCAAAGCGGCCTGAGGTTCTATTCCCATCCAGGCACTCTATTTTTGACGCTTACTCTAAATCACGGCAGTTATTGATAAAAGCCTATTGGTGCAGTTTGTCGACATTTACTGTATCGTTTTGTTCGCCACTTTCCGCCACATACTGCTGAAGAATAGCTCTGGCTTCATTGCATTTGGAGGAGAACAACAAGGTGGATACCTTCTCTAGATCTTTCATCGCCACAGAGTTCTTCATATGCTTCTTTTTGAGTTTATACAGTATTACAGGAAGCCGTAGATCGTCCCGTCTAAACAGGGAGGCGGCTTTGGTGTACGTTTTAGTGTATTCTTGAATCGCCTCTAGATACTGGTATTTGAATGCCCTAGTTGGCTCAATGACTGTCCCTTCACCATAGTCATTCCACGTTGCGATCTGGATCAATTGTGAGTTGCTCTCCCATGCAAGCTCAAAAGTCTCAATGAAGGTCTTTCCTTCCTGATTGTCAATATATCCAATGCTGTCGTGCAAACCAGCATCCTTGTAGATGTCACGGAACCCTGGGAAGGCCACAGCAATGACCGCTTCTTCAGTTGATCCTCCAGCATATAGTTGGCGAAGATATTTCTGCCAAATGGCCGGGGTAACTTCACGACCACCAGACACTGGAGGCCAGCCAAATGTGCCATCCGCCCCTGTCTTCTGTGAAAGGTGCGGTAATCCATAAAGCAGCGGACGCTTTGACAGTCCCAACATCATGTAACGCCAATGTTCTCTCCTGAAATGTTGAGGGCCAAAGACGAGCAGGACGGGCCGTTCGTTGACTTTTATATAGGCCTCATCGCCAAACCAGTTGTTGTCGAGCCACTTTAGTACCTTCTTCCCATGTACACTACCCTTCTGCTTCTGAAGATACTTCCCTTCAACCATGTGTTTGACTGTTTGGTCTTCATAACAAATCGCAAACTGAAGTCCTGCCTTCTTTATGTATTTGATCAGGTGCTGTGTATTGCGATGAATCGCAGCGTAGTCGCGGAAATCCTCTATGCCGTACCAGTCGACGACCACACCTCCGATGCCCGCAAACTTCATTAACAGCACATGGCATTCCAAGGCGTGAGGATCGTTGGAGTCGTAGAGACCAATGAGAGGGTAGTCGTGTGAAGCCACCTCTCGCCGGCCATTATGACCAACTCTGTCAGGATTAAAGTAATTCATCGTCCAATGCCACCCCCAATGTCCGCTCACAGGTTTTGAGGAGTACCATGGCATATAATGAACCAGTACGGTCTTATCCCCATCTCCGCCGTGTAGAGATGGGGATAAGCTAAGTAACAGCAGTAGATGGCACGATAATGCGATGACGCAACAATGTTTCATGAAGACTCCGGTATAAACTCTATCCGACTCGGAATAAGTTGGTAAACTTCATTAGTTTAGAACCCGTTGGAAAGAAACTAGAGATGATACATTTAGGTAAGGTGCTGTTCTAGTTTTGCTTACAAAAATCGTTATGTGTATTGCTATAATATAAAATATGAAGCAAGAGAAACGCTATCCAATTAAATATGTCTCTCGGAGAACCGGTTTGTCACAGCATGTCATGCGGGCTTGGGAGAACCGGTACAATGTCGTTATACCGCAACGATCTCCAACAAACCGCAGGCTCTACTCGGAAGAAGATATCAAACGTCTCTCGCTCTGTCATCAAGCAACAAAATCTGGACATAGCATTGGTCAGATTTACAGGTTGGCGACCGAGGAAATACAAGAGCTAGTCGAGTCACACCACGATAACCTTGACAAACTTGATACTGAAGGGATTGTAAATATAAATATAGACAAAAGCTCAGCGAGATTCCATCTTGATTCGTGCTTAAGATCTATCAGAAGATTAGATGAGAAAGAATTAGGCGTTGCGCTGGCGACTGCAGCCATGACACTAAGCCGACCGGTCCTAATAGAACAGGTTATTACTCCCCTGATGGAAGAAACTGGTGATCTATGGTCTTCTGGCCTCCTCCGAATTAGCCATGAGCATCTGTCAGTAGTTGCTGTCCGGACATTGTTGGGTAGTATACTATCGGGATTCAATCCAGAGACCGGATCACCGGTTGCCATTGTCACCACTC
The DNA here is from genome assembly GCA_030748495.1 of Candidatus Poribacteria bacterium. Taxonomy (GTDB): domain Bacteria; phylum Poribacteria; class WGA-4E; order WGA-4E; family UBA9662. Next base: position 19,477 of record JASMLX010000058.1, read on the forward strand.
CTTCTGCCCAAATACACGAACTCGGTGCTTTAGCGGTCGCAATTGCCTTGGCTACAGAAGGGTGGAGGGTTACGTATCTAGGAGCAAACATGCCTGTTGAAGAAATCGCAGGGGCAATTCACCAGAATAATGCAAAACTTCTATTACTGAGCCTGACCTATCCTCCTGACGACGCACAGCTTAAAATACAGCTCAGTAAACTGCCGGACTATATACCAGAAGAGACTAAGGTTATCGTCGGTGGGCGCTCGGCTGTCTCCTATGATAAAGTTATCCAACAAATTGGTGCGGTTAGGATAGAAAACTACTCAGATCTCCGAGACTATACGAGAGAATTGAGGAACCAGACGTTCGAACAAGATTAGTCCAACCTCTTTAAGCTAGGGGCTTTTAACCCGGCTGACAGTACAACTTTGCAAAAAGGCATCGTCCAAAGAAGTAGAGGCGATACTTTTGGCCCCCTACTAACAAGTAACGCGCAGGAAAAAGCAAGACCATGAAGAAAAATAACACTCGCATCTCTATCACCGTTTCAATTGGTTTACATATCATCGGTGCTTTCATTGGTGCCATATACATAGTCCAAAAACAAGAAATATTTCAAGATAATATCCTGGTAGATGTTTTTCGTATCACCAAGCAGAAACTGCCTAAACGCCGACCTGACCAGCGGAAGCCACCTCGAGTTAAACTACCTAAAGCTGAAGTCAAATCACTGAAATTTCTCTCTTCTAAGGCTCCTGTTACAACCGCCGTCAATTTGCCATTGAGCGATTCTGTATACTCTATTCCAGTTGATGGTCGGATATCGGTTGATGACTTTTCGAAAACGTCTGGCCTGGGGAGTTTAAGACGCATCCTGCGAACGCAACTCGATTTAACGCCGGTATACACTTCTACGCTGCCCCAGATTATGCCAAAGAAGGTTGTAGGGATCATGGATCAGCAACTACAGATCGGCTTAGAAGTCAGTGACGCAACCTTTCAGATAGATGAGATGTCGTTTGCCGGACCTGGTGAAGTTGCTCAACCGCCCCGCTTTGTCAATAAGGTGGTAGCAGAATACCCGGACTTAGCCCGTAGGGCCCAAAAAGAGGGCGTAGTTATTTTAGAAGCGGAAATTGGTGCGGACGGTGTAGCCAAAGATATTACCGTCGTGCAGGGAATGGGGTTTGGTTGTGATCAAGCTGCTGTACAAGCACTTAGAAAATCGCGTTTTAATCCAGCCCGGCAGGGGAAAAAATCTGTTCCGATGCGGATTCAGATACCATATCGGTTTCAGCTAGTCGTCTAAACCAATCCTGAACGTGAAGTCTCTAACGCCCAATCTAGGGAAAAAGGGTGAGAACACATCATCTACTACTGAGACTGAGTGTTTCAAACTAGAGAAGCCTGTCCTCAACTTGATTAGGGTTCGGATCAAAATCATCAATTCTAACAAGCTCGCGGTCTATGTGGTCTCGATGTTTAATCTCAACACTATCAGCAGACACCGTTTTTTGACTAACCGTCACTCGTAGGGGCAAGCCAATCAAATCCGCCTCTTTGAATTTGAACCCGGGGCTCTCGGATCGGTCGTCATAGAGAACTTCCAACCCTTGCTCCATCCAGTCGGCATACAATTTTTCAGCCGTATCGGCTACTTCTTGACCTTTACCGATGTGCATTAGGTGGATTTGGTAGGGGGCGATTGATTTAGGGAAAATGATACCGTGTTCGTCATGGTTGGCTTCGACCACACTAGCGAGCAGTCGCCCGACACCAATGCCGTAGCAACCCATAACAATTGGTTGGGCTTTGCCGTTTTGGTCCAGATAAGTTGCCTTCATCGCTTCGCTGTACTTGGTGCCGAGTTTGAAAATGTTGCCAACCTCTATCCCTTTTTTCAGGCTCAACTGCCCCCCGCACTTGACACAGGTTGAACCCTCTTCAGCCAAAGCGAGATCGGTTACAATGTCGGCTTGAAAGTCGCGCGGATAGTTCGCGTTTTTCAGGTGGTAGCCGACTTTGTTGGCACCAGCCACCAAATTAGTCGTTGTGGTTACTGATTCATCCACCACAATTTTGATACTGGCTAAACCTGCACGGTGGGCGTTAATACCGATGGGGGAAGCGTAGCCCGCCACTAAATTATTAGCCGATACCTCCTCCGCACTGGCAATTCGAACTTCTGATCCGAGAGCATTAACCAGTTTTGTTTGGTTAACTTCCAAGTCTCCACGGATGACAACAAAGACGGTCTCACCTTCACTTGTGGTATAAAAGACAGCTTTCAACGTCTGATTTTTCTTGACCCCTAGAAATGTAGCCACCTCCTCGATTGTCTGCTGACCGGGGGTTGCCACCTCCACTAACGGTTGTAAGGGTTGGGTTTCAGTTTCGGGCTTTTGAAAAACAGCTACTTCTGCGTTGGCGGTGTAGTTACATTCGGAACAGAGGATCAGGTTGTCTTCTCCGGACTCACAAACCAGCATAAATTCGTGAGCCGCAGATCCACCTATCATACCTGTATCCGAATCGACCACCACCACATCAATCCCCGCCCGATGAAAGATATTAAGATAGGCTTGATGGATCTGGTCATAGTATTGGTCCAGATCTGCTTGACTGGTGTGGAAACTGTATGCATCCTTCATCACAAACTCACGGACACGGATCAGTCCAGCACGTGGACGCAGTTCATCGCGAAATTTCAGCTTTATTTGATATAGCTGACAAGGCAACTGTCGGTAAGAGTTAATGATATTGCGAGCCAGGTCTGTGACAGCCTCTTCGTGAGTCATCGCCAATACCAGTTGTCGGTCAAAGCGGTCGGTAAAGCCTGCGAGCTCTTTGCCGGCTAGTGATTGCCACCGACCGCTTTCTTGCCATAGCTCGGCTGGATGTACCAACGGCATGTTGATCTCTTGTCCACCAATAGCATTCATCTCTTCGCGGATAATCTGCTCAATTTTCCGAATTGAGCGATATGCCAGCGGTAAATAGCTATACATGCCAACCACCAAGCGATGGATCATCCCGGCTCGCAACAACAGTTGATGACTGGAAATTTCGGCTTCGGATGGAATCTCTTTAAGCGTACGCCCGAACAGTTGCGACATTCTCATCTTAACGCCTCACCTGACAAGTTCCGCTACCAGATCACCAATTTCACTGGTGGTATAACCCATACGTCCTGCAGATTGGCTTTTCATTTTAGTACCCGTCACAACCTTGATTGCTTCTGTGATTTTATTCGCCGATGACCAATGTCCACCTTGGTCGAGCAACATTGCCATGGCAGCAATAGCAGCGATGGGATTAATTACATTCTGTCCTGTATATTTTGGCGCGCTTCCTCCCATACACTCAAACATGCTGGTTCCGCCTAGTTCAGGGTTAATATTCCCTCCTGCGGCTACACCCATACCGCCTTGGATCATCGCCCCCAAGTCGGTGATGATGTCGCCGAACATATTGGTGGTAACAATTACATCGTAGTATTCTGGGTTTTTGACCATCCACATACAACAAGCATCGACGTGATTGTAATCAGCCTCTACGTCTGAATATTCAGTGGCAACATCCTGAAAAGTCCGCCAGAGTAGATCGTGACCAAACGTCAGAACATTAGTCTTAGCCACCAAGGTGAGTCGCTTCCCTTTCGGATTGTCGCGTTTACGTGTATATTCGAAGGCATAGCGAATAATCCGTTCACAGCCCTTACGGGTATAGATGGCCGTTTGTGTGGCAATTTCGTCGGCAGTTCCTTTACGCACAAATCCACCAATACCACAATACATGTCTTCAGTATTTTCCCGAACGACAACAAAATCAATATCCTCTGGCCCTTTGCCCACTAAAGGAGTCTCAACTCCCGGATAGAGAGTCACCGGTCGCAAGTTGACATATTGATCGAGTTGAAAGCGGAGTTCCAACAGCAGCCCTTTTTCTAAAATACCGGGGGCAACTTCGGGGTGACCAACCGCACCTAGGTAAATCGCATTATACTGACTGAGTTCGTCAACTGCGCCTTCCGGTAGGACTTCGCCAGTTTTTAAATAACGATCACCACCGAAGTCATAATGTGTCAGTTGATACTCAATACTATCTTTTTTAGCTACGGCTTCCAGTACTTTTAAGGCCTCGTCAGTAACTTCCGGACCGGTTCCATCCCCCGGAATAGTTGCGATTTTATACATTATATCATTCCTTAATCTTTGTAAATTATAATTGTGATGAATTCAATTTCAGTTATTATCTGAACAAATCCGTTGCTATTTTTGAATGGTACTTTGCTGTCGTGCAAGTTGAGACTACACTCCTAATATCTGTTAACAGCGAGAAGTAGAGTATCGATGGATATTTTAGACAGCATCCATTCTCTCTCCATAAACTCCCAATCGACGATATCGGTCATAACGCTGTTGTACCAGTGTATCTCTATCAATGGTTATCAAATCGGCCAAATGTTTTTTTATAGCCTTTTTGACGTTGCGCGTGGCTTGCACTGGATTTCGGTGTGCTCCTCCTAGCGGTTCACGGATAATTCCGTCAATAATGCTGAGTTGGATTAGATCTTCTGCAATTGGCTTATACCCTTCTGCAGCCTCTGGAGCATGCTCGCCGTTGTCTTTCCAGACGATTCCGCTACAGGCTTCAGGAGGGGCAACACAATAAATGGCATATTCCATCATCAGGACTCGATCCCCAGCAGCAATGGCCAATGCTCCTCCACTTCCCCCTTCACCGATTACAACGACCAGAATCGGGACAGGTAAGCGAGCCATCTCAGCTAAGTTTTCGGCAATGGCGACCGACTGGCCTCGCTCCTCCGAACCTCGGTCAAAGTGGGCGCCTGGTGTATCGACGAGGCTAATGATTGGTCGGTCAAACTTCTCAGCTAACTTCATTAACCGTTTGGCTTTTCGGTAACCTTCCGGACGTGTATACCCAAAACTCATCTCCTGCCGCTCTTTCAGATCTCGTCCTTTTTGTTGTGCCAGATAAACAATCGGTTGCTCCTCAAACCAAGCCAAACCACCGACTAAAGCACGGTCATCACCGTAGCATTTATCGCCGTGGAGCTCTACAGGATCATCAAACAGTGCATCGATATAGGCGAACGACTGAGGACGTTGCTCGTGGCGTGACAACTGTACTTTATCCCAGCGAGTTAGCTTTTTAAAGATTTTGCGCGTTTGGGCTTTTGCGTTTTCTTCCAACGCTGTCAGCCCCTTGGAAATATCAATCTCTGGATTAGCTCCAGCAAAGGCCTTTAGTTGCTGGAGCTGAGTGTCGAGTTCAATTAACGGTTTCTCGAAGTTGAGTTTGCTCTGCATCTTATTATCAGTGCCGGATGAATTCACCCGGCTTATTGTATGTGGTGTTCAATTGCCCGCCCCTATCTTCCCCGGTTAGCGTCGAAAACATGTTTAAAGTGTTTACCGGGTAGCTGCTCCACCAACCCTTTTAGTTCCAACAAGGTTAAGGTACTTGAGATCTTATGAACTGGCAAAACCGTTACTCGTACAATTTGATCAATATGAATCCCCGCCGATTCGGTTCCACTAATCGCCGATAGAATCTGTGTTTCCTCTGCGGACAAATTTTCAGTTGGTGGAGCTGCATCTGCGATTGCAGGCTCTTCCGTCTTTCTGCTTCCTTCTTCTATATCTGATATATCTGACGATGCCTGTTCCCGACCCGACCTACGGTTGGTAGAATCAGTGGATTCTGTCGTGTGTTGAAGGGAACCACTGGAAGGGTCAAACATTGGCTGAAAACTGGGTAACGCGTCTAGAATATCTTCCACAGTATGGACTAGTGTTGCACCTTGATTAATTAAGCGATGAGTGCCTATAGAAACACGAGACAAGATTTGCCCCGGTACGGCAAAAACCTCTCGTCCTTGTTCGGCTGCCAATCGAGCTGTGATTAAAGATCCACTTCGCTCAGAGGCTTCAACCACAACGGTACCTTCAGATAGACCGCTGATCAATCGATTTCGCCTCGGAAAATTGGCGGCTTTGGGTTTAGTTGCCATCGAGAACTCCGAGATAACAGCACCACTTCGCACAATCTGCGCCAGAAGGTCTCGATTCTCGACAGGGTAAGTTCGACTCAAACCACAACCCATAACCGCAATTGTGATTCCGTTAGTCTCAAGTACCCCACGATGGGCGGCTGCATCTATTCCACGAGCTGCCCCACTGACAATCGTCATGCCCCGTTTAGCACACTGACAAGCCAATTCATAGCTGACTTTTTGCCCATAAGTCGTTGGTTCCCGTGTACCAACGATCGATAGCCAGGGAATATTTTTAGCTGGCAGGTTGCCCTTGAGATAAAGGATGGGAGGTGGATCAGCAATCTCTTTTAGTAGAACTGGATAGGCAGGATCGGTTAACGTAATTACCTCACAATCGTGCTTCTGAATCAGTTCCATCTCCCGGTCGATCGAGACGCGGGATTTTTCGTAAACAATCCGTTGTAACACACTCTGATTGATCTCGGTCTCAATGTTTTTAATCTCAGAGGCCGTCAAGGCTAAGATCTGCTCCGCGGACTCGAAAGCTTGCAGCAGATCTTGGATTGTTTTCGAACCAATGCCTGGAATCAAGTTGAGGTGAATCAGGGATTTATCGATCGACATTGTCGCGTTGCTAACAAGATCTAACGTTTAGAATACAAACTATCTCATCGTACGACTTTTTGCATCTGCGCATACATCAGCTCTAGTTGGCAGGCTTAATACTTCCAACCCTTAGCTCGCTCTTCTATGGTGTGGGTTTAGCTGCTGGTTCCTCCATTGGCACAGCGTAGTAGACTTCGATCTCACGAATCTTTTTGTAGGTCACCGTCGGAGCTCCACCTTCACCAACGGTACGGCGCTTTTGTCCTCCAACACGGCGCGAGTCCCAGCGGTTGGGTACCCTAATTTGCAAATGCGTGGTTGTGATTGGCTCCGGATGGATATATTTGTAAGCCTTGGAGACATTATTTTTAACTTCTTTCAGTAGCTGCCACTCCCCATCCTTGTCTTTGTATAAAATATTAAAAAACTCCAGTTCATACTGGTCACACGTTACTACAATTTTCTGAATGGTTTGTGGTTTAATCCAACGTAGTGTTGCTTGCGAGAATTTATCTGCCGCCTCGACTGCCTTTTGATCGCGTGTTTCCGGAATCAAGGGTGAGGTTTCAGCGTAGGTGTTAATATTATCATCGTGCATCCCAGATTCGAGACTTTTGCTACCTTCTCGACCACTACTAGCAACAAGAGCAATATTCTCACTCCAATTGTACTTTGGACCGCTCAAGACGCACCCCATGGTACATAGAGCGTAAGCTAAAAAAACAAAAGTGACTGCTGACTTCCAATTAGGCTGTCGCATATTTTCCTCCTTTAAATTTTCATTTAATCTATGGTTTGTTCAAGACCTTGGTTCGAAACCCTTGTCAGTCCCGACTCAACTAAGGGGCAGTGGCTTCAACTATTGTTGCTGCCAAGTTGTCCCAGACTTCGAATCCTTTAATTCAATACTGAGTTCAGCCAATTGATTCCGTATCTGGTCGGCAGTTTCCCAATCTTTACGTTGTCGAGCCGACTGCCGCAGTTCTAAAATCAGATTCATTAGCGGCTCTACCAGTAAATCATCACCAGCCACCGATTTATCATGATTGTAAATCCCCAAGATTTGACAGGTAGTCGCCAATGCTTGATAGGCCTGACCAAGTTCAACCTCAGTCGGTCTCTCTACCTGGTTGCTATGTTGAAGCCTTCGATTAACCTGTCCAACCAGCGTGTAAACTGCGCCCATGGCAGAGGCGGTATTGAAGTCATCGTCCATCGCACTCTCGAAACTAGTTCGCATTTGATCGACAGTTTCGGTCAAAGTCGAATCGACAAGTTGATTATTTTCCCTGATCAGTTCTGCCTTCGATTGAGTTGAAGTCACTAACCGTGGATCGACGTCTGGAGGCGAATACTGTTGGATCCTAGAGATACAGTTCTGGAGACGTCGGACCGCACTTCGTGATTCGGCTAAGCTGTGTTGGTTGTAGTTCAATGGGTGTCGATAGTGTGCCGATAATAGGAAATGACGAATTGTTTCTGGCGTATATTCTTTGAGCGCATCGCGGATGAAAATAAAATTACCTTCTGACTTACCCATTCGACCACCGTTCACTTGTAAGAAAGCCGTATGTACCCAATAACGAGCGAAGGGTTTTCCTGTTACGGCTTCACTCTGCGCAATTTCATTTTCGTGGTGTGGGAACTGTAGATCTTGTCCTCCGGCGTGAATGTCGATTGTCTCACCTAAATGTTTGATAGCCATAGCAGAACATTCGATATGCCACCCCGGACGTCCTTTGCCCCACGGGCTATCCCACCAAGGTTCATCTGGCTTAACTGCTTTCCACAGGTCAAAATCACGTGGGTCTTCTTTCCGATGATTGATCTCCACCCGTGCACCAGCGAGTAGATCCTCCAAATTCCGGTTAGATAACTTGCCATAACCCTCAAATCGGGTCACACGGTAATAAATATCACCTTCACTTTCATAGGCATACCCCTTCTGAATCAGGTTTCGGATCAAATCGATTATTTCGGTAATGTGGTCTGTCGCACACGGATGAACATCAGCTGGACGAATACCCAATTCTTCGGAGTCAGCAAAGTAGCCATCGATATACTGCTGTGCTAGCTGGGCAGCATCAACTCCCTGCTCATTAGCGCGATGAATGATTTTATCGTCGATATCGGTCAAGTTTTGAACCAACCGAACTCGATAGCCCTTGTATTCTAGATATCGTCGAATGATATCCGAAACTAGAAAAGTGCGGGCATTGCCAATATGGAAATAGTCGTAGACAGTTGGACCACAGCTGTACATGGTAACATGATCTTTCTTAATCGGAACAAAATCTTCCAACTGCTGGCTGAGGGAATTATAAATCTTTAGTGACATAAGTGTGCCAGTTCCCCGGTCAGATCGAGGACAAGAATCAATGTTGACGGTCAATTATTAGTATGAGTCATTTTCTAAAGAAAGATTGCAGACTGCCTGTACGGCAATAGCCTGGCTTTGACCAATGAAGCCAAGCCCTTCTGCCGTGGTAGCTTTGATGTTGATCCGGGTTGAATCTACCTTCAGCGTCTGAGCCAATCTCTGCCTCATTAGCGGAATATAAGCCGCCAATTTAGGGCGTTGGCAAATAACAGTAGCATCTATATTTTGTACATGAAGGTCATGATTATCACCGTTGGAATGGACGAGTCGATTGACATGGTCAAGCAAAATGAGACTGTCGATACCAGCGTAGCGAGGGTCGGTATCGGGAAAGTGTTGCCCAATGTCGCCTAACGCAGCCGCGCCTAACATAGCATCACAGATGGCGTGTGTCAACACATCCGCATCGGAATGCCCCAGTAATCCAAGTTCAAATGGAATCTCCACGCCGCCCAAAATCAATTTACGGTTCGGAACTAGCCGGTGTAGATCATAGCCAATACCTGTTCGGCTAACCAATCGAGTTTTCACTTGGGCTTGCTGAGTCGATCCCATTAAAAAAGTGTGGGCAATCTCCATATCTTCAGGCGTCGTAATTTTCAGGTTACGGTAATCTCCTTCGACAAGTTTGACGGGGGCGCCAAATTGTTCGACCAACGCCGCATCATCAGTGGCTAAGATTCCTCGGCGTTGCGCCAACAAATGCGCATCCAAAAGGAGATCTTTTCTAAAAACTTGCGGTGTCTGTACCGCCCACAAGTTTTGGCGGTCTGGCGTTTCAACCGCTAATAGGTCTTGATTGGCAACTTTGATGGTATCCTTCACGGGCACTGCTAATGTTGCCGCTTGAAACTTGTAGGCTACCGCCAGACACCGTTCGATCTGTGATGTCGTTGCAAATGGACGAACAGCATCGTGGACAGCGATCCAGTCCGTATCTTCAGGAACGATCTGTAGACCGCAAAAAACAGATTCCTGACGGGTTGCCCCTCCAGCAACCAACTGTATCGGTGTCTCGAAATTATAGGGCTCTATTGTTTCCGATTGACATCTCTCGATATCGTCTTTTCCAACGACGACCAAAATCCGATTTACACTAGGGACCTGGTCGAATACTTGAAGCGTATGACTTAAAATCGGCCTATCTCCCAAATGGAGATAGGTTTTCTTCGTTGGTTGACCGTTTAAAACCGTCCGATTGGTAAGTCGGCGGTTTTTGGCCTCAGTACGAAGATCGCCCATGCGACTTCCACTTCCAGCTGCTGGAATGAGGGCGCATATTTTCTGATTGATTTCTACTAGACCTTCCGTTGATGTCGGAATAGTGATTACTCTCTGTAGGGTTGCCTTCATATCCGACTTTTCGGGTGAATATCATTCGTCCTGCGCTGGTTTGTAAGGTTTGCGTGACAACCGCTTCGACTGTTTTGCCGATAAAATCATGTGCCCCCTCGACAACGACCATGGTTCCATCGTCGAGATAGCCAACCCCTTGATTGGGTTCTTTACCTTCTCGCGTAATTCGAATCTCGACCTGCTCGCCAGCAATAAAGTTAGGGCGAACCGAGTTCGCCAGTTCGTTGATGTTCAAAACCGTTACGCCCTGGAGCTCAGCTACCTTGTTAAGGTTGAAGTCGTTGGTCAGAATCTGGGCACTACGCTTTCGTGCTAATCTCACCAATTTGGCATCAACCTCTGGCACGTCGAGAAAATCATCCTCTGTGATCTCAGTTTCAATGCCGGGATCATTTTGCAAAGCGTGTAAAATATCAAAGCCACGCCGCCCCTTTTCACGGCGAAGCTCATCGGTCGAGTCAGCAATATGCTGAAGCTCATTTAGCACAAATCTGGGGATTAACAGAATTCCATCGACAAACCCTGTATGGCAAATCTCTAAGATACGACCATCGATAATGACGCTAGTATCTAGAATTCTGGATTGGAGTATTAACTCCTCTGTCAAATCAGAATCTTCAAGATTCGGCAGAGGGATAAATATCGAGAGGTGGGGCCGATTATGGTAGCCGACTATCATCCCGCCGTACATGAACAGCAGAGTAATTCCAGCAATAACATAGCGATCAATTGCTCCTAATTCAGGTTTAACAGTATGAATAATAAAGGTAGAAATACCGGCCAGAACGATTCCTAAGACAAACCCAACAAGGGCTGAAAATAGATCTGGTAAACGCCGACTAAAGTCGGACGACTCATTGGTTAGGGATTCAAATGTAGCTAAAATAATCGCTAACGTTGCGCCTGTTGCACCACCGAATCTATCTGCTAGTGCAAAACCAAATAACCCACTAACCAGCACGAAACCAATGCGAATTAACCAAATAAGCACAGGGGGGATCCTCTGTCTGGGTGGGGAGGTAGTAATAAAGACTCAACACCGACCTGCCACCGACTGAAATTGGATGTTTATGAAGACTTCGCCTTCCCACAATAAGACGATGAGATACGCTCTTCGATCGGCACCATCTATATTTATAATATTATAAAAGTGCGCTCAGTGCACCGTGAAGATCTGTTACGCTAACTAGTTCTATTTCCTCCCTTAGTCCGCTGGTTGTATCAGCTAAATAGTTTTTACGATTGTATTCTGGGAAAACAGCTCGGTTGAACCCCAATTTTGACGCCTCTCTTAATCGCCGGTCGACATGGGTAACCGGCCGAATCTCTCCACCTAATCCCACTTCTCCGATAACGACCGTTTTCTGCGGAATCGGAATATCACGATGGTTAGAGGCAATTGCCATCACAATCCCTAGATCTACACCTCGTTCGTCGACCCGCATACCACCGGTGACATTGACAAAAACATCGGCGTCACCAATGTCAAAACCGACCCGCTTTTGTAAAACTGCTACTAGCAATGCAATTCGCTGGCGATCCGTGCCCGTTGCCGTATTACGTGGAATCCCAAAGTTTGAGGGCGCAACCAAGGCTTGCAACTCAAATAGAATCGGTCGAGTTCCTTCAATACTAGACACAACCACTGAGCCGGAGATATTTTCGACACGGTCACTTATAAACAGTTCCGATGGGTTGGCGACCTCTACCAAACCGAGAGTTGACATTTCAAAAACACCGATCTCATTAGTTGACCCGAACCGATTCTTAACCGCTCGTAAAACCCGGTAAACATGGTGGTTTTCGCCCTCAAAATAGAGAACGGTGTCCACCATGTGTTCCAGTACTTTCGGCCCAGCCAAAGAACCATCTTTAGTAACATGACCAACCAGAATTAGTGGAATATTTTTGGTCTTGGCCAAAATTAACAGATGTCCAGCACTTTCTCTAACCTGAGTTACACTACCTGCCGCAGATTGCAACTGAGGCTGGAAAACCGTCTGGATAGAGTCGATGACTACTACGATCGGATTTAGATTGACGATATGAGATTCAATCTGTTCCAAACTATTTTCGCAAAGAACATACAACGAATTTGAATGGATGTCAAGTCTATTTGCACGTAACTTGGTCTGACTGACCGACTCCTCGCCTGAAACATACAGAACAGTACCATAACGTTGGCTTAATGCATCGGTCGCTTGCAGCAAAAGCGTTGATTTCCCAATACCAGGATCTCCAGCAATCAGGCTAACAGAACCGGGAACAATTCCACCGCCGAGAACCCGGTCTAATTCCCCAATTTGCGTACTGAGCCGATCATGCTCGGTGGCAGTAATATCTGTAATCGGTTCGGGAACACTGGAGGTCAGCGCTGAATGCTGTTGCTTCCCTTTTTCGGAGATAACCATCTCTTCTACAAAGCTATTCCACTGGTTACAATCTGGACAGCGACCCAACCAACGAAGCGAAATATGACCGCACTCTTGGCAAATAAATTGAGATCTTTTTCCTTTTCCCATTTTAGTTGCGCTTACCACTTGGCATCTGCTAGGCGGAACCCAGCCGTCAAATAAGGTTTCTGAAAACCGGTGCTATCTTTTGAACTTTCAATCCCCAAAAGCAGGTGGGCCATTGGTGTGATTTTCCAGTATACCTCTGCTCCCAGTAAAAGAGCATCTGTTTCAGATCGGGTCAAGGATATTAACGAACTCCCCTTTGAAAGAGCGGAAAAAGTCAAGCCAGCGCGGCGATCGAACAACATTAGATCAGTTGCCATTTTTGAGCCAGACCGGGTAATTTTGACTCGACCCCGTAGAAACGGTATTAGATCATATCCGTACTGAAAAGACAAGGCTGTTGCCGATCCAAAGCTTGGCAGTTTGGGTTGTCCGAATCCGATTTGTATCCGCTGTTTTTCAGAAGGGAGCCAAGCAACCATTAGTTCACTCTGCAACTGGTCATCCAGGGCAACGTATCTGATTTCAGAACTCCAACCGATTTCAGGCAGTCGAAACAAGGTCGATTTTTGCGCCCACTCCCGGGTTAGTGTAGTTGTACCTTCCAGTGTCTGATCCAGGTTATGTAGTGTTTTTTCGACTCCTTGAATTAGATCTGGTTGGTGAATCAGCCGAGAAAGACTCCCGTCTCCATTCTTGATCTCGCTTACTAGATCTTGTAGATCGATGTTTAATTGATTAAAATTTTGGCCTGCTGTTCCAAATTCAGCTAGAGCTTGGTCCAATTTCGATAATTCAGTGTTAACAACGTTTCGACCGCTGGCCATTAAGTCGGAAGTTTCGCTCTCCAGTTTATTGAGGGTATGATCCATTTGCTGGGTAAAAGTCTGTAAATCGTTTGCTACACGCTGGAAGGTGGCGATAGTTTGGGTGATCGTTGACCGATTTTGATGGATCAAGTCTTCAGCTGATTCAGTGACGATAGTTGCATTTTGAGCCACTTGCGATAGGTTGGTCGAAATATGTTCGATAGCAGTGTTCAGGTTGTCGAGTGTAATTTGCAAGTTGGTTCTGGTTTCGTCTACGGCTTGACTTAAACTGATTAGCGTTTGATCCAGGCCATACCGGGTTTGATCCAGAGATTGACTAATTTGCTGGATCAGTTGGCGAAGATCGGTAATTCCTGCCTCAACTTGATACTGATTATTTTCGATCAGCTTTTGTGTTAACTGGATCAACTCGGTAACTTGAGCTATCGTTTCTGCCCCGCTATTTAGTGTTTCAGAGATCGATTCGGGATCTAGCCCCGTTAAGGGAAGGTCTGCTACTGTTAGCTGGTTACCCTCCATCGGGCCATTTTTAATATGGATATAAGCCTCACCGACAAATCCGATAATTCCGATCTGGATTTGTGACCCCTGGCGGAGTCTTTGAAAGGCGCGCTCAACCCTCAGCTCTACTTCAACTTTGCTCCCATTGTCCAAGAGGCGTACACTCGTAACACGGCCAATCTGCACACCAGAGAGCATCACGCCAGCACCAACCCTCAGGTCATTGATAAAGTTGAAGTGTACTATTAATAGATCACCTCGTCGTTCAAACGGAGAGTCGGTGGCATTCATCAGCAGGAAAATTAAGATAAAAATACCTGCTAGAACGGTAACACCAACTTTGAGATTAAGACTCCACACGTTCGATAGTCTCTCTGGTGTCCTTTAGATGCGGATCTAGTATTTTACGCGATCCCGAGTAGATAAACTGCCGTACAATCGGATTCTCCTCAGCTTTCATCTCTTCGGGCGTACCTTCAGCGATTACTCGTCCTCGATGAAGCATCACCATTCGGGTAGCGACGAAGAAGGCACTGTCCATATCGTGTGTAACAATAACGGAAGTCACATTTAATTTCTCGTGTAGATTGAACATTAGCTGGTTGATCTCATCACCGGTAACTGGATCCAAGCCAGTGGTTGGCTCATCGTAGAAGATGACCTCTGGGTCGTCGGCAATTGCGCGTGCCAAACCGACCCGTTTGCGCATTCCGCCACTGATTTCAGCCGGCTTCAACTGCTCCACATTATGTAGATCTACCAATTTGAGTTTCTCTTTTGCAATTGAGTGAACATTCTGCATCCCTTGATGCTGTGTTAGAGTAAAACCTACATTTTCTTCCACTGTCATAAAATCGAATAGTGCCGCCGATTGAAATAGCATTCCAAGGCGTCGGCGGATTGGCACCAACTTTTTTTTGGAAAAAGTCGATATTTCCAGTCCATCAAACCATATCTGGCCCCGGTCGGGTTTCATAAGCCCCGTTAGAAGGCGGAGCAAAACACTTTTCCCACAACCACTCGGGCCCATGATAACTAGGGTTTCCCCACGTGGAATATGAAGGTCAATCCCTGTTAAAACTTGATTTTCGCCAAAACTCTTCCATAAGTCCTTAACTTCAATCACAGTAACTGCAGATAGTTATTCGCTAACTTGAAGGTTATTTGAAATTTAGAACAGCATACAGCAGGTGATTTAAAAAAAAGTCGATTATCAGGATGATCATAATAGCGGTAACCGCCGACCCAGTTGTGGCTCGCCCAACCCCCTCGGCTCCGTCGGCAGACGAAACCGAAAACCCTTTATAACAACCTACAATTGCAATAGACGTCCCGAAAGCAGTCGCTTTAACCGCACTGACTAGTATGCTGCTTAAATACATAAAGGCTCGCAGGTTTTTTAGAAAAAAGTTGCCATTCATATTAAACAACTTGATAACGACGAAATATCCACCGGCGAGTCCGAAGGCAATAGAGAACATAGAAAGTACAGGTAACATAATAGTACAGGCCACTAAACGAGGTACGACCAGGTACTTGACCGGATCTACAGCCATGACCTCTAGTGCGTCAATTTGTTCTGTTACTTTCATTGTTCCAAGTTCGGCCGTAATGGAAGCACCGATTCTTCCAGCCATTACAAAAGCGGGTACTACTAGTCCCAACTCCTTGATAATCGTAACGCTGACGAAACCACCGATCGTTCCTTCGGCGGAAAGGACTCGAAGCTGATAATAGCCTTGGGTAGCAACAACTAATCCTGTGAAAATTCCCGTAAAAATGACAATCGGCAAGGCAGTTACGCCAATCAAGTAAGATTGGCGCAGAACCATTTTTGGTTGGTATGGTGGTTGAAAAGCCAAGCCAATTGCGGATAAGGTCAAACAGGTGGCTTCACCAAGAGTAGTTAAGAAAGAGATCGTTAACTTGCCTAATCCTTCCAAAAAACTGATTAGGAAAGGCATAAAAGCTTCTTTCTTGAACCGAATTTTAATGGCGAGTACAATTGTCAAATCTCATTTCTGTCGCCACAAATTCCAACTGGATTGTTCCTGTTGGACCACTTCGATGTTTCCTGATCATCAGATCCGCGAGCCCTGCTTCTTCGCTTTGCTCATCATAGTAATCGTCCCGATACAAAAAGGCGACTAAGTCGGCGTCCTGCTCAATTGATCCAGATTCGCGCAGATCAGAAAGGACCGGTCGCTTGTCGGGCCGACGCTCCACTTCTCGACTTAATTGGGCACAAGCGATAACTGTTAGTTCTAACTCAACGGCCAGACTTTTCAGAGATCTAGAGATCCCAGCGATCTCTTGTTCCCTAGGGATATTTCTACTAGAATCGCTAACCAATTGCAGATAATCAACAGCCACCAGGCATAGGTTTGGATGCTCCCCTTTCAATCGACGGGCTTCAGATCTGAGCCGTTGAATCGTCAATCCCCATGTACAATTGAGGAAAATAGGAGCATTTTCAAATCGAGTAACCGCTTGCGCAATCAAGTCCCACTGCTCATCACTCAGGAAACCTGAACGGACTCGTGAGAACTCCACCCCAGACTCGGCGGACAACATTCGCATCGTCAGTTCCTTAACAGGCATCTCTAAACTGAAGATTGCCACTGACAATTCCCCTTCACTTTCAATGGCGATATTTTGGGCGATGTTGAGTATGAAAGAGGTTTTACCCATGCCTGGTCTCGCTGCAATGATATGCAACGCCCCTTTTTGCAACCCAGAGGTTAGAATATCAAAGTCGACAAAGCCGGTACTAACCCCCAGAATATTTTCATCACGGCTAGCGGCATCGAGTACATCTTGTAATGTTTCGCGAACAACAGTTCCAATCCGGATAAATCCATCTTGCCGATTTTCATAACCGACTCGAAAGATAGCCTCCTGAATTTGGTCCTGAACGGTCTCGATTTCTTCCTCCTGGTTCAGTGCCAATTGTTGGATCTCTTGACTTGCAGCGATGAATCGCCGACGGGTAGCTTTCTCCCTAACGATCTGGGCGTAAAACTCAGCACTTTCAGTTTCGACAACCCGCGCTTGTAGGTCGTAGAGGTAGATATTTCCGCCCGCACGGTTGATCTGGTTGGTACGTTCTAGTTCATGTGCAACTAGACCCGGCTCAGATTGGCTACTCCGCTCGTAGGCTGCTAAGATGGCAGTATAAATGAGTTGATGATCGGTGGTGGAAAAGATATCCGGGGCTTCGCCCAGCAAAGGTGCAATTAAGGAAACTGTCGCAGAATCAGTCATCATTGCCCCCAGGACGAATTGTTCTGCTTGCCGATCGTGGAGGGATTCTGCTAATTGCATTGCGACAGAACTGGTGGATGCATCCTACCAACTCCACGGGCAAGTTAGCCCTTATGGATTGGATTCTACTACATCCACCCACTATCTATCAGGTTAGTTAACGGTTAAGGAAAGGTCGCTTCTCTAGTAAAGATATCTCTTTCGAGATTGGTAGTGGTGAAGCAAAAATGAATGGTATGGGGGAGACCTCTGCTTATTCAGCCTCGCGTACTACAACAACTCTTAAACTAGGAATAATATCTGGATAGAGATTAATCGGAATCATAAAAATGCCGAGTTCTTTAATTGGTTCCGCTAGATCAAAGCTACGCCGATCAACAATAACATTTTGCTCTGCTAGTGAATTGGCAATGTCAATATTGGTAACGGATCCAAACAATCGATCCCCTTCGCCTGCCCGTCGAGCAATAGTGCAGGTTAGACCACTGATAACACCCGCCAGTTCTCTAGCTGCTTCTTTGTTTTTGAGTTCTTTGGCATCCAGAAGCAGTTTTTCATGCTCCAAAGCCCTTAAATTCTGTGGATTGACTTGAACTGCAAACTGGTTGGGAATTAGATAATTCCGGGCATATCCAGGAGCAACCTTCCGAATCTGGCCGATTTCCCCAAGCCTATCAACATCCTGTTTTAAGATAATTTCCATTGGGAACTCTCAATCTAGTGGTCGGAGAAAGGCAGTAGTGCCATGTTTCTCGCACGCTTAATAGCACGAGTAACTTCTCTTTGCTGTTTAGCACTCAGCCTCGTAAATCGACGAGGTAAAATCTTACTGCGTTCTGAAATGAACTGTCTTAGCAAATCGACATCTTTGTAGTCGATAGATTCCAGCTTGACGCTCCGTCGGCGACGCCGGAAAGTTCTTCGGTTGGGATCGGGCTGACGATGATCTCTAGAGTCACCTCTCCGGTCCCTAGAGTCACCTCTCCGGTCCCTAGAGTCGCCTCTCCGATCTGTCATGGGCTGTCTCATATTTTATTTGTCCTACTTACTTCTTCTAAATTAATTGGGGAGACTAGTTAAAACGGAATGTCGTCGTCCGTCGCCGTCGCGATAGCACTACCTGTACCACTGCCACCATCTTGAAACTCACTGTCTTGGCGAGAACCGACGAATGAGAAACGGTCTAGCGTTACGCTCAACTTAGATCGTTTCTCTCCACTATCCGTTTCCCACTGACGAAACCGGAGTCGACCTTCCACCAAAATCGGTTTACCTTTAGAGAAATACTCACTTACAACTTCCCCTTGACGACCGAAAGCATCGACGTCCACGAAGCAAACCTCTTCTCTCTGTTCACCCGTATTTTTATCCTTCCAACGCTCACTAACTGCCAAGCCAAAGTTGACAACTGTTGTGCCGCTAGGCAAAGATCTAAGTTCCGGGTCTCGCGTTAAGTTGCCCATCAGGATAACTTTATTGAAACTTGACATGTTGATCCTCCTTGTAGACTACTCATTCTTTGCAAATCAAAGCGTTTAACTTTCCAACTCATCATCAGTATCACTAGTTGCTTCATCCACCGTAACACTTACATCCGAGCCATTCACGGTTTCCGCTGAATCTTCTTGGTTCAGATCTTGTTCACGCCGGTTAGCATTAGCAACGTATTTATCCAAATCACCTTCAAAACGCAGCACCAAGTGTCTCATAATTAACTCGGTAATCAGAAAGTGATTGTTGAGCTTACTGACTAGATCCTGTGGTGAGTCGAAAATTAGGAAAATATAGTAGCCGTCTGTATGCTTGTTGATGGCATAGGCTAGGCGCTTTTTACCCCAATAATCTGTCAGCAGAACACTCCCGCCACCGTCTTGAATCAGCGTTTTGACCTCTTCTGTCAACTCCTCCATCTCACTTAGATCAAGATTTGGATTTATGATGAAGAGGGTTTCATATCTGTTCAATTTTATCCTCCCTTTGGACTAATGGCCCCTACTTAAAACCCAAACAAAATTATAGGGGCAGAGAACAGCTAATATTATCACATTGATTAGCAATTAAGCAAGTTTGCTTCTGCCAGTTATTTACCTCCCTCAAAACCTCTAATAATCCCATAGAGAGGATATATAGCTCTTGAGATAAACCGAAGAATTACGGGGGGAAAGAGAGGGACAAGATCGTTTTTTCTTTTGTATCCGGGTATAATTTATCATATATGCCAGTG
This sequence comes from Candidatus Poribacteria bacterium, assembly GCA_030748495.1. Classification (GTDB taxonomy): domain Bacteria; phylum Poribacteria; class WGA-4E; order WGA-4E; family UBA9662. The sequence goes on from JASMLX010000058.1 coordinate 39,107, forward strand.
GAAACGCCCCAATAAAGGGCAACTGTCATGAGGTAAAAAGATCTAGAAGCCATTTCAAAACGGCCTCAATG
>JASMLX010000059.1 GCA_030748495.1 Candidatus Poribacteria bacterium
TGGCTGGAACAGGTCTCCGATGATATTGATCTGCAATAACTTCTCCTCCATAGCACAATTATTCCAGTTGATCAGCCTGGCGCAGGTGCAAAAAAAGAGGGGCCTCCGGCCATCGGTCGGTCGCCTGGTGGATTGACCACCAAGATTGACTCAGCCGTTGATGGGCGAGGTAATCCATTAGGTTCTAGAGTGAAAATTAGGATTTTGAATTGAATCTACTCTTTTTCACTGTTGACAATGCAGATGCAGGACATAACATAACTTGGCAACAATCCCCATTTAACCTAGAAAAACAAATCAATATATTTTGTTTGTGAGTATGTTTAGGCTCTAGATACTTCAGGTACTGGAGTAATTAAAACAATTCCATTCTGATATTAATTTAGGGTCAAGACTAGTTGGCGTAGGATGAAAAGCGGTAAGTTCTATTATAACTAATAACAATGAGAAACAAGTATGTTCAACGTTTCCGAATTTCTGAGAAGAAATTTAGACCGTTGCTTAAGCTGTTTCCCTTGGATCTGGATGCTATCCAAATCAGTCAACTTTCGCATCTCAACCGCAACACAGTCAACCGCTATCTCGCCGCACTGCGCACTCGCATGGCCGAGTTCTGTGAATTGGCCCCCCCTGAAAGGAGAAGTCGAAATTGATGACAGCTATTTTGGAGCTAAAAGAGTCAAAGGCAAAATCATCTTCCGATATGGCCTAGGCTATTGGCAATATCTTCGGCTTAACTTAAGCCACCGAATCCAACAATTGCTCCAATGTTTCCACCTTTGGTCGGAAGCTATAGATTCCAGGCTAACTTAACTTCCCAAATTTTGTCGCGTAGTGAAATTAAAAAGCATTATCTATATTATTTTAGCAATCCCAATTCTTCAATCATCCCCATCAGTCCAATCTAACGCAGAATGTTGTAGGTCAACGCTCCAAGAGTTAATGCTCGATCATTAGTGTCAAATTTTCCGACTTAGACAACCTCGCTAAACGTGTGTCTTGGTTGGGAAGTAATCCGGCGTTGAAGTCGATTGGCGAGTTTAGGACTGTGGGTAACTACAATTAGGATATTCTGCATCTGGTGGTGTAAACCAAGAAGAAGGTCGGAGACCTGGTCCGCAGTGGAACGATCCAGATTACCGGTCGGTTCGTCGCATAGAATTAAACCCGGTTGGTTAATTAAAGCCCGGGCAATTGCTACTCGCTGACGTTCGCCGCCGGACATCTCTGCGGGACGATGTTCGATTCGGTGGCTCAATCCCACTTTTCCCAGTAATTCTTCTCCCCGGTGAATTTGCTGTGATGTCGTTTTACCGAAGGCCAAAGTCGGGATCAACACATTTTCTATGACTGAGTACTGGGGGAGCAGGTGATGATCTTGGAATACAAAACCAATGGTCCGGTTACGGAACCGGGCCAAGTCTGGTTCGGAGAGCGAAAACGGGTTCTGATTATCAATCTGGATCTGACCGGTCGTTGGAGAGTCAAGGGTGCCAATCAGGTGTAGAAGTGTGCTTTTCCCAGAGCCTGATGGACCAGTAATCGCCAGCGATTGACCGGAATCAATGCTAAAGGAAACATCTCGCAAGACCTCGATTTGGTTGTCTCCCAACTGGAAGGTTTTACTGATCTGTTTAAGCGACAGTTGCACGGCCATCTATAACTCTGTTGGGACAGCCTGAATCTGGTCTGCGATGAAAGCTGGGATCGGAATGGATTTTATCGGCTGGCCCGGATTGCAGATACAACAGATTACACCAAGACGACCGCGAGCAACGACTTCGTTATGGTGGGTAAATTCAAAGTGATAGGTCAACGACTTAGTTCCTTTGCGAACGATCGTCAAATGAATTCCGATTTCGTCTTCGAATTCGATAGGTTTCAGATAGTCACAGCTAGCTGAGAGGCGAGGCCAACCGATTTTATGGCCCCGGTCTTCGGTAGCAACACTGGTACCGAGTGACCGGAGAAACTCATGTTCGGCCGTCTCCATAAAAATAAAGAATCGACTGAAGTGGACAATCCCGGCCATATCAGTATCGGAAAACTCGATTTTGCGGCGAGTTTGAAATTCAGCGGCCTTATCTCTCACTTTCTCAACCTTCATAATGATCAACCTCTGATGGTTGTAGACAGGATCCGAATTTAGGCCTATTTGGGAGGAAAAGTAGAGACGAGATAACCACCGGTGGCGGCTAAAATCACACCGAGGACAAACTGCCACTTAAAAGCAGATAGACCATCCTCCGGCGGATTGAAAATTACTGCCGCCGCTAGCGCATTAACGATGGGAGCTCCAGCGAAGATAATTGACCCAACGGCTGTCGGAGGACCGCCTTTGAAAAGTGCCAGTTGTAAGCAAAACGCACCGATTGCACCGGCCATGCCTGCTGCTGTGGAATAGACCATGCCCTTAGTCGAAAATTCCCACTTCGCATTGTTGAGCAACAAGACAGCTATCGGACCAATAACAGCAATAATAAAGTAAGCCAACCCAATAAACAGGAAGGCTTTGAAACGGCCGTTGATTGGATCTTCCATTGCCTTGGTGCCGATATGAATCACATTAACATACAAGCCCCACGAAGTAATGGACATGAACGCAAACACTATCCAGTGCATTTTAAAAAACTCCTTTCCTCAATCTGATTGATGGATATACTGACCTAAACCTAGTGGTTGTGCCTGACCAGTCACGATCAGTCATTTATCTGGAAATATAGCTACGCAAAACGACCGACATATTTTTGTCGTTTGACTTATACCGAATTCTTGGTGAACAGTCTGTTTGCCATTTATACCCAGTTGTGCTGGTACCGATCCGGGTTTTGGATTAGTTCCCGCAGACCTTTAGCGGCCGCGTCTGTTGATAACGATCGAACCATTATACTGTCTGCAGTTGCCTGGGCAAGCTCTGGGAAAAAATCCGTGGTCCGCTAAAATAACTGGCGTACCGTTGGCTAAAGATTCAAGCACTAATAGACCTTTTGATTCTCGATAAACCGTTGGAACCAATAGAACATGGATTTAGTTCAAAAACCAGATTTTCTGTTCTCGACTAACTTCTCCTCAATACTCGAAAGCATCGAAGATATTCCAGTTTCGCAACTACTGGCAGATCTGAGCAACATGGGTTTGATTCCGTGTCTCAGGTGACCGGCTACTTTCAATCGAATTTTATCTTTTCTCGATTTTTTCGTCAATTGATAAAAAGCCTCGGCTAACAGGTGTTCCTTTTCTGGGACAAATGCGTACTAGGAAGCAGATTATAAACTGTCCTGCGTCCAGATCATGTTCTATTTCGCCGTGACCGTCGAGAATGATACAACACGAATCTAGCCTCTGGGCGTTCCTTTGTACTTTGCCATATAGTCAGCGTAGTAGTGACAGGGAGCAAAAAACTCGCTGACGTCGCCCAATCTATCTTTTAGCAGTTCGATAGACTGTCTGAAAAATATCGTCTCCTTGAAAACTTCAAATTACCGGTACACCAACGTCACGTTTGATTTCAGCCGCCAGACGAACAAACAATGTAAGCGCTTTTCAAGCCGTCTCCCTGTTTATCAACCCAACGACAATAATAATACCGATTGCGAGTAGCTGAAACCACATTTTTATGCTAATCAGCAGCATAAAAGCAGCGCCAATGCAAAGAATTCTTTGCCAAAACAGAAGTTTTGAGAAGCCAAAGCCTGCAATCCCTGCTGCTAATGGAATTATGGAAAAGGCTGTCCGTCCAATCTTTAATGCCATCATCAAATATCCATTAGGTTGCGTCACGATCAATAATAGTTCAGGGTGAAAAACAAAGGCGTAAGGCAGCGCAAAACCGACTAACGCAAATCGAAAGGCTGCGAAACTGGTTTGCATAATGTCAGCGCCAGCGATAGCTCCTGCGGTATATGCGGCCAGGGCCACGGGTGGAGTTACCATCGCCATCATGCCGAAGTAGAAAATGAACATGTGTGCTGCCAAAGGTGGCGTCTGCATCTGATCTAACATTGGACCAACAAAGGTTGCCACCAATAGGTAACAGACCGAAGAGGGCAAACCAAGTCCTAACAAAATGGTAGTGATCATAAGCAAGATAAAGGCTAACAATCGACTATGTTGGGCGAGAGGTAACAGTGCACCGGGCAACTTAGTACCGAGGCCTGTCAAGGTAACAACACCTAAAATAACGCCTACGCAAGTGGCCGCGGTAATAAGGGAAGTACCGCTCCTTGCCGCTTTCAGAAAGGCATCCAGTAGGTTCTGAACATCCATTCGTGTCTGTGGACTTAAATAGCTGGCACCAAGTGTAATAACCAGACTTAAACTAACTGCCCGAAAGGGCGTAAATTTGAGTAGTAAAAATACGATCAAAGTGGCAAACGCAATTAGAAATAGAAGTCCTTGCGCATGAAACATAGGAGAAACAGCATCTACATACTGTTTCTCCGTAGATATCGATCTATTTTCTGAAATCGGTTGAATCCGTCGAGCATAAAAATGAACAATTAGTAGTAGTGCAGTATAGTACAAAGCAGCGGGGACAATAGCCGCTTTGATAATTTGAAGATAAGTTACCGACGGTTCGATTAGCTCCAGCATCATGTAAGCCCCAGCCCCCATGATAGGGGGCATTAATGCGCCCCCCGAGCTTGCCGCGGCTTCCACGCCTCCCGCAATAGCAGGTTGAAAACCTGCACTCCGCATCATGGGAATGGTAAAGGTTCCTGTCGTAGCTGTATTGGCAACGGCGCTACCGGATAGTGAACCCATTATTCCACTGCTAATCACAGCCACTTTGGCCGGTCCACCTTTTCTCGACTTAAAAAGACGTTCTGCTAAGCGGATAATATAACCTGTCGCTCCCGTTTTTTCTAGGATGGTTCCAAATAAGACAAACAGAAAAACGTAGGTGAACATCACGCGTAAAGCGATGCCGAAAACGCCTTGCGAACTGAGAAAAGTTTGACTGACAATACGTGTCCAAGCATAACCTTTGTGCGGAAATAGCCAGCTTGGCAGGGCTGAGCCGAAAGCCGCATACGCGATAAAGACTAGGGCTAGAGTTGGTAGAACCCATCCAATTGATCTTCTGGTTGCCTCCAACACAAGTATCAGACCTATCAGACCGAGGGCGTAGTCTAATTTCGTTTCCATCCCAGCCCGATTACCTAGAGATCTTCCATCTAACCACAGTCCACTCAGGAGGGGCTCCGTTTGAGTGAAAATATAGCCGAAACAACCGACTGTGACTATGGCTAGAATAAAATAAGCAGTTCGCCCTATGGGTGAATCTGCAAATTGCTGAGAAGTGGCGGGATCTTGAAAGAAAGGTATTGACGAGAGCGTGAACTCAATGCCTAGAAAGGCAAACAGAACTAAACTCGACTGCTGAGCCAGGTTGGGATAATTGACTTCGATCAGAACGAATAGGCTCAGTGCCGTAGCACGCAGGATAGTCAATGTCATCTAAAGAAGCAACGAAACTTTGACCAGTTTTGCCAGATGTTGGTTCAGACGTTGGAACAAGTGGGCAGACCCGCCAACTGATAAGCCAAAATCAGTCAACTACTCAACCGGTTATCATCACCGGTTTTACCGGAAAGTTGAGGTGAAGCATCTTTCCCACAAATAAAATAGTAGTCAGTTTTTCACTGCCAAATACTATCAACTGGCCACTGACTACTAATTTGTACATAATCGTTGTGACGGAACCAAAAACAGGAATTTGCACTGTGTTATTTGACATGCTCAATGGCGCGATGTGCTATGTCAGTCCGGTAGTGTGCCTGATCGAAATTGATATTGGAAACACCCCGGTAGGCACACTCCACAGCGGTCTGAATATCATGGCCCAAAGCGGTGATACCCAGTACGCGCCCACCATTAGTAATAAGATCACCATTTTGACTGGTTGCCGTTCCTGCATGAAAAACGGTTGGCTGCTCGGTTGGCGGAAGCGATTCCAGCCCGACGATCGGCCTACCTGTTTGGTAACGTTGCGGATAGCCACCTGACGCCATGACGACACAAACCGCTGCCTCCGAACTGAGTTCGATTTCAACCTGGGCTAAAGTACCGTTAATACAGGCCGTGAAGGCGGGTATCAGGTCGCTTTTAATTCTAGGTAGCAAAACCTGCGTCTCCGGGTCACCGAATCGACAATTGTATTCGACTACTTTGGGCCCCTGATCGGTAATCATTAGACCAACATAAAGAACACCTTTGTAAGGCCGACCTTCAACCTTCATCCCGTCGATGGTCGGGCGAACAATAGACTCCATCACCTGTTGATGGAGTTCTGGCGTAATTACCGGAGCGGGCGAGTATGCGCCCATTCCACCTGTATTTTGTCCTTGATCATTATCGAGCGCCCGCTTGTGGTCTTGTGAAGTTGGCAGCACCACTATATCAGATCCATCGGTCAAAACAGTGAACGAGGCCTCTTCACCCTCCATCAATTCTTCGATCACCACTTTTTGTCCGGCGGATCCGAAGTCTCGATCCACCAGAACACGCTGGATGGCCTTGATGGCTTCTAGCGTGGTGATACCGGGGATCGCACCTTTACCTGCTGCCAGTCCATCGGCCTTGACAAAGACAGGTTGTGCTAAGTCTTCTACATAAGCAATAGCTTCATCGGCTTGCTCAAAGGTTTGATATTTAGCAGTGGGAATATTGTACTTGGACATTAACCCTTTGGCGAAATCTTTACTGGCCTCGATGATAGCCGCTCGTTTATTAGGACCAAAAACGGGCAAATCATGAGATTCAAACACGTCCACAATCCCGTTAGCTAAAGGGTCTTCTGGACCAATAACTGTTAAATCTATACCTTCTCCTTGTGCAAACTCCGCTAGCTGAGAAAAATCGGATGTGTCACTACGAAAGGCGACTGAGGGGCAATTTGCTAACTTTGCGATGCCTGGATTACCGGGCAGGCAATATATCTGCTCTACTAATGGGCTTTGCGCGATTTTCCAAACCAGGGCGTGTTCTCGTCCGCCTTGACCAATCACCAGTATCTTCATCTTTTCCTACTTTTGGTGCGCCCATTTTTTCTGAATTTATTCATCTATTATTCTCCAATTAGATTAAGAGAAAAATTTTCGACACCGACCGCATACAGACCACTGTAAGACAACACTGGGCACCAACTCGTTTAGATCCACACTAATCTCAGGCTAACAGTCAAGTGTCAAGCGAATATTGGCAACTACAACTTCCATCTAGGCTCAAATCAGTAGTCGGTTGCCAATCAATAGGAATAAAACCTAACTATTAATCACTGGTTAGATGGGATTAGACCGACGCCTATAAATGCAGAAGTCGAGAAAAACCATTATCTGTTGCAATTACAGTTGCAACTACTGCTCGGTTGCGACAATGATTTGTTTGAACTTCACCAGTTTTCCCTCAGTTTCAGATTCAGCTAACAGTAATGTTGGGGGGATGCCAATGTGTGAAATGGGGAATAGAGTCCCTAGATTTATCAATGTTATTGAAAAAGGTGAATAGACGACAATAGTCTTTCTGGCCAACCGGGTTACTAGAATCCGCTCTGTGCCAGGCCGGTTACTGTTAACTGATCTTCTACCATATAGAGGCGAAGATCTGCTCTTAGGGCTTTGACATCCGGCCTACGACAGGCAAAAAACGCTCCGGTAAAAGGAACCGAATTTAAGGCTAAAATTGACGACCACAGCTAGAACATCTGCTGTAATTCGGCATAGGCCAATACGGCTTAATGTTATTCTGCCAAAAGGTCTCCACCAAAAACTACCCTTGCGGTCCATCAGTTTCACTAACCTCGTTTTCGGCCATCCTTACCAAACCGGCCTTTAATCTGGGAGCAGGTGAAATCGAATACTAATATGAGTAGCAAATTCTTCCTGCTATTATTAAACACCTAATTTACAAAGAGATTGGCTGGTTGGTTTCTGCGCTTCTTAAAAGCCCTTCCATCATTCTTTGAACTACCAAGCCGTGTTTAAGTGGTGCCTCGCAGTCGATTCCGTCCAAAATACAGGTGATAAAATGGTCCGCAATACGATCCCAAGAGCCCATCTTTTGGGGGGGATCTAAGGTAATATCTTCTTCTTTTTCGTCGTCGCAGCGATAGGCTGTCAATGGGTGCAGTTTAGCACCGGCTTCTGTACCAAACAGTTCCATCTGAAACTCACCCGGTTGATGAGAGGCCCAAAAACTTTCGATTTGCAATCCGACTCCGTTTTCAAAGGTGATGAATCCACCGGCATAATCATCAGCTTCAAATTGTTGAAAGATCTCTTCTGGGTATTCACGGTTAAAGCCGTAGCCGCGCCCATAGGGGCCGAACTTAGCACCGGCAGTCCCGATTACATACAGCGGTTTGGGCGTACCCAGAACCCACCAAACAGCGTCCAAGGCATGAACACCCATATCCCGAAAGGCACCACCTCCTTTTTGAATAAAGCCGAGGTTCCAAGCCGGAATACCATTTCGCCGGACACTTCTAGCTCTGGCGTAATAGAGTTCACCGAAATAATCGTCTCGGGCTAAATGACCCAAGTGACGACACCCATCATCAAAACGTGTTGAAAGCGACATCATGTTAACAACACCAGCCTCTTCTGCCGCAGAGACTATATCTTCAGCGGCTTCTTCTGAATCCGCTAAGGGCTTGGTAATCATTACGTGTTTACCATTGCGAACCGCTTCCAGTCCGATTGGAACATGCCACTGATTCGGAGTTCCAACAAAAACGGCATCGATATCCGGATCTTGGCACATCTCCTTGTAGTCGGTGTAGAATTTGACAGAATCCGGTAAGTCCTTGGCAAAACTCTCCATCCGCGACCGGTCGAGATCGCAAAGTGCCATGACCTTACCCCGTGCATTATTGGATAAGGCTAAACCGTTGGGACGACCGATTCCCATGCCTACTACTGCCACATTAACTCTTTCTTTTGCCATCTTGTACTCCTATTGTAGTAATCAGTTATTCATTCCCAAGACACTGGATACATCTACCAGCTGAACTTAACAGATTGCCTAACACTTCCATTATTCATGTACTCCAAAGTTTCTCTCCACGAAATTTAGTGACAATCCAACACTCAATAGTGAGTCGTAATAAAGTATAAAGGGCAAAGAGATTAGCGGCCACTGATCACTAACTTCTAATTTTGTTTAGTGGATGGTGAAGCAATCTCTCCTTAACTTTTAACTGTTGGGCGAAGTATGGAAAGGTTATTTCTAACTTCAAATCGAGGTCGTATCTGACGTCTGAATCAGATCTACTTCGTAAGAGGTTAGATTATAAAATAGATAGATAATCTGGTCAATCAGATCTTGGTTGATTTTGCTTTGTTCGGTCCACTCAGAGAGTTGGCTCAGACTTGCATCTAACTCTCGTTCCAATCGCTCTTGAAAACTACGAGCCGAGGGATTAATCTGAAGGGGATTCTGCTTTAAGATTTGAAGTAACCTATTTGAAGCGGATTCCCCTTCCGGGGGCAAATAATAGTGCTGAATTTTTGTTTTGTGACGAAGATCGTTGATTTTACACCCAATTTCTCGCTCTAACCAAGTGATGAATCCCGATACTTCTTGTTCAATTGCTTGTCCTAGCTTCAATGTTTTTTCTGATAAAAATGCCAGGAGGCTAGGAAAAACCTCCAGCCGTTTTTCTGTTCGGCACTGTTGAGCGAATTGGAGAAGATCTCTCTGTTGCCCAGCAGTATCAGAATAAAATTGAGCGATAGTGTTTAAGATTTCAGCTTCAGACTCAGTCGGAGATGAATGGGAAAGCTTGCTCCTTAGCGATGGTCGATAGATTGGTAATCCCTCTAGTACACGCTTTGTCACCCGTAGAGGCCCACTCTGGTTCGGAACACAATTATAATGAAGGCAGGTCCGGGTCAAGCGAGAGTTTAACAGTGCCAGCAAGTAGTAGTCTAGTTTGGGAATAAAGTAGACCGTATTTGAAAGATAGTAGCCTTGTGACTCCAGCGTAAACTTTACCCCTGAATCAGAACAGATGATTTTAGGTTCATCGAACAGTGATAAGTACCCACATGAACGTAGGGACCACCAGTTTTTTCCCCGTTCTTTTCGTTGGCTGAGTCGGTTCTGAAATGGCTTTAACCAGGCCTGAATAGCGGGATAGCGATTGATTGGGTCTCCCGAAGGAAGGCTGATAAGATATTGCTGACGAAAGCGGATTTGGTAGGGTCGAATGTCACTGCCTGTCACAATCGGTTGTAAGACTTTTTCTGATGTAGGATCTCTGTTAATCAACTGATTTCGTATCTGCTGATTGACGATCAGCGCCTGATTTAAGCCGGTTAAAACTCCTCGCCGAATAGGGATTCGCCGACAATAGTCTTTCAAGCTTAGGCTACTACAACCTATTTTTTCTAATAATCGCCCGAGGTCAGGATCAACCAACTGCCAGCCACTTGGACTCGACTCGAGCTGTGCTTGATCCAACTGGACGCTGACCTGATTGACTGCTTCCTCAAGTTTATCAACTGTGGTTAATGCTTCGGAGCCTTGCCCCTCGACCTTGGCAAACTGGAAAAGGTGCTTCTTTGACAATGGGAGTAAGGGTTTTTGGGCAAATAGTAAAATCGGCATAAGTGTCTCAAAATAAGGTAGATCTGCTAAATCGATTATTTTGAGTAGCCGACTCTGATGCTGTAAAAATCGCCGGAGCCCTCGGGCTTGAGCCGACTGAAGAAACTTATTTGGAATCATCAAACCCAATCGACCATCCGGTCGCAGAAGTTGATGAGACCGTTCGACAAAGTAGACGTAGGCTGCAACTCCACCATTATAGCTATGATAGGTGGCCAAAAAAGTCTTTAAGTCCGCTGTTAATTCTTGATGCCGCAACGGTGGAGAACCAACAATAGCCGCGAAACCGGCGTCTGGTCGACGATAGCCATACTTATCTCGAAACACTTCCGGGAACTCAATCTCCCAATGGAAAAATCGTTGTCTTGTAGCGATATGTTGAGCCTCTGGATCAATATATGTGGCCGCTGTTCCCGAAGTTAAACTTCGCAGAGCTGCGTGGTACTCAGCATGTTTAATTGAATGTTGGAAATACCGGCTCAACCATAGATTCGCCATCTCTTTATAGGGGTGTAACATGATTTGTGCCAAATCCAGCTTTTCTTCTTTGGCGTTAATCTGCACTGCATGACGACTTTCCATCTCCTCGATTTGTAGATAATGTCCCACTGCTTCGGCTGCTGTGGCGGTAAACGGAAATTCCATTTCAAATTCTGGTGTGCTTACTTGTTGCTTGGCTTGACGGCGTTTGCCGATTGATGGCAAATTTGAAAGATTGGCGATTTCAGCTCCGACCAGAGCGTTTCCGGACCGAATGTGGTGATCGAGGAAGGAGAGTGGTTCTCCCTTGCTAACAGTATGTAACCACAGCGTCAATTTGGTTAGTTCGATGGCCATCGGATTTGAGTCCACGCCATAAACACAGGACTCAACAATCCGTCTTCGCCAATAGGCGATTTCAGTATTTCCGCCGCCGACTATTCCCGTTGCACCCTGCGTCTGATTAGACGCTTGCTCGGCATCCACATTTCCCGTGATCTCAGAGTTGACAGATCGGTTCGACTCGAAGAGTGTACTCATTCGATCCGATTCATCTATGAACGAAGAGTGAGTGACAATTTTCTCAGCCAAAAAATCTACCACTTCGACCAAAAAGTGGCCACTGCCGACAGCAGGGTCCAACACTTTGAGTTGTAGAATTTGGGAAACGCTTTTCCCTTCACAAAGAGGTTCTAGCGTATTCCGTACCACGTAGCGGACAATCTGGTCCGGGATTCGTCGGGACTCAGGTTTGCTCTTCGACTTTTTCCCTGTAGCCAGTTGAAGATTTCCTTCTCGGTAGGTGGGTGTTTGATCAATCAGTTGTTCATAAATCGTCCACAGGTGCCGTAAATCTAAATCACGGTAGGCGATTCGCTCCTCATTTTTAGTATAGGTGACAAAATCGAGGGCTTTGGCTAAAGCGGCGTTGCCAATCCAGTTTCGTTCTAAAAATGGGTAACGAGGACTAAACAAGCCCCCATTGTATTGTGGGATCAGTTCTTTCCAGCCTTGATTGATCAGGTCAAATAACCCACACAACCGAGCCCAGTAGTCTGTCAAGGTAGGGATAATATATCGTCCCTCCTTTAGACGGTGATGGGTATCCGCAGCTAAAGAGGCCAGACTATGGTCAGTAGCATAGTTTGGATCTTCAGTTGGTAGCAGGTCTCGGCTTTCAGCGTATAGAACGAACAAAATCCGATACAACAAAATTAAAGCATTGTCGTAGATCTGCTGTATCGTCGCTTCAGTCGGTGGCTCGGATGGAGAGGACTGCAAGTTATTGCGTGGATGTTCCAGGAAGCCTCGCATCAAATGTTTGAGAGCATATCGAACCCGATGTTCTAAGTCGTCCGAAACGTCCACCGCATATTGCTGACTTCCTTCAAGGACCCGATCCAAAAAACATTTCCGATCTACATCTGGAATAAAGGCTGGTGCCCGAAAGAATTTGTAGAAGCAGCGAAATTCTTCTAAATTCCGAGATTTTAGAAGTTGCCCCAAATCGATTTGGAAAAATTGGTCTAGTCGGTAGCTAGTCGAACGATGATAGAGACGCCACTGCCGGCCGTTGGTGAGAATTCCCCAATCGGCGTTAGCTTCTCTCAGGTAGAAGTCGATTTGATAGCTAGGGTTAGTATTGGTAAAAGGATCGCTATCGACTCTTTGCTTTCGATCCAAGTCTCTAGACCAGGCTTTGGCATCTCCAATAGCTATAGTATTTCGGAAGAAGGTCGGTGTGTTTATTTCGGTCTGTGCTTGAAGCCGTACTTCCTGGTTGGCAAAAAAGGCATAATCGGGCCGCTTAATTCCTTGTGAGGTGTGAAGGGTCGGCTGAACTACAAATTCGTGTCCCAATAGCTTTAGGACCGGTTGAATAAACTGCCGTTCTGTTTGTCCTTCGATAAAATTATAGACCGTATCCTGAATCGATTGATAGAGGGATTCGATATTCCCTAAAGTGCTTTCTAGGTCTGGTAGGTGTTCGTCGGAACTGCGGATGTAATTTTGAAGGTAGTAGTCAGAAAAAAGAGATTGATTATGAACAGCGGTTGACAAATTACGATTAGTACTCCTCAGATCAAGGCTACTTCGCTACCGGGTTGAGGACATGCTAGGAATAGCAAGTAGTGTAACCAGTAATTAGTGGCCAGTCTTTCGTTGCCATTAACTGACTACTGAATTGTTGGCCGCCAAATAATAAATTCGCAACCCTCAAGTCTCATCATTTGACAATGATCATCTTGCGTGGATTGGATAATGGACTTAATTTACTACCCAGTAGGCCGTCCGACTGTAATTGATAAAAATAGATTCCGCTAGAAACTCGTCTGCCATTCTGATCCTGTCCATCCCAGTAGGCTGCCCGGTCTGGTGTCAGATAGGAGCCGGCAGGCAATTCCCTCAAACTCAGGGATCGTACCAAATCCCCGTCGGCACTGTAAATGGCAATCTGTATCGATTGTGATTCCGTCAACTCAAACGGAATCCAGGTTTCAGGATTGAACGGATTGGGATAATTCTGTAGTAATTGTGTTTGTTGTGGAACTACCGTATTCAGCCCGGTAATTAAGCCGTTCAGGATAGCTCGTGTTTTAGAAACACCATCGATCTGTAAGGTTAAACTCGACAATTGTCTTTGCATCTCGAGTAGTCGCTGACGCATTGTTCCATTAGGTTCAATCAGGCCAGTCGTGAATAGCTCATCAATCTGTTGATTCAAAGATAGATGGCTCGGTGCGGCTAATAATGAGTTATTGCCACCGGCTTCTTCACCGAAATGAGAGCCGATTAAGACGATATCGAAGATGTTAACCACTTGATCCTGATTGACATCTCCTAACATGTTTTCGCCGCTCTGGCTAAACTGATTGGCAGCAATCACTAGATCAAAGATGTTGATTTTACCATCTTTATTAACGTCCCAAGATGGTAGCGTAAAACCGATATGAACAGTCGCATCGACCAAGTTGACGGCAATTGGTTCTGCATCGGCATCAGAGAAGTTGGTTTCCTGAAAGGAGATAGTCGTTTTGCCACTTTTCTTAGCTTGAAACTGAACCTTGCCCAATGTTCCCGCACCACTCATTCCGCTGGTACCCAACCGAGTAACACCCAACGAAATGCGACCCGCTTGATTAGCATGATCGCCGGTTAACGGTTTAGTCGGAACAAATGTATCGGCATCAAGTCGCTTTAAAAACTCCCCTTCGGAGACGCTCAAGACAGATAAATTGCCGGGATTATATTTTAAGGTGACTTCGAAGCCGAGTAGCCCACCGATGTTCTGTACCTGTATCAGCAAATCAAATACACTCCCTTGCTCAATTTGAGCATCACAAGCAACATCAGCACACAGGTTGAGTAAAACTGTCGGTTTTTGGGGATCGACTCGTAAACGTCGGCCAATTTCAATCGGTGGTAAATCGGTGTAGGTGCCACCATCCTGATCAATGGCGTGAACAAAAATCAAATATCGACCCGCCTCTCGAAACTTAGCGTACATTTTTGAGTAAGCTCGCTCCGATTGATTAGGAATCAGTTCTATGCGATCAAAGTTGAGTTGATCCCAACTCTCCAACGACTTCTGGGCCTCGAAGGAGGGTGGAACAATCGTTGCCCAAACCTGCTCAATCTCGACCTTGGAAGAAGCCGTTAACGAATCGGCATCTGCTGTAACACGAATTTGGATCGATTGCTGATCAGCGGAAAGTGTCTTCGATTCAGTAGCCCAACGTAACGGATTTTCTTTTATCATCTGGAGTTCTGTATCCGTTGGGATTAAGAGTTGGCTAACCTGTTCTAAATCTTTGGCTTCATTGGGAATCCCGTTTCCGTTGGTATCAATTTGAGGCAACTGGTGTTGATGAATCCGACTAACTCGCATTAGCCGCTGGGCGTGAATGAATGCTTCGGCCACCGGCCTATTCTTCTGAATTTGGCCAAAGAATGCGGTTGAGAAAGAGGCCTGATTAGGCCGGATACGGGTCTGTCGATCTGCATGTGTACTAGTAACGACAACCCGATTCAGGGTTGACAAAGCCGGTTTTCCTTCGCTCCATTGGGTAATAAAATTACCACTATGACTGGCTTCGACAAAGATAAAGGTCGGGGTTTCCGCAGCAACGACCGACAACCAACCGGCCAGTAGATCTGGTGTCAACGGTGTCTGGTCGGCTAATAAAAAGGGGCGATCCAGATTGGGAGAAATCAGATAGATAAACAGTGGTGATTGAGCACCTACTTTTGGTGCTGCCCATTCGGTAATCGACTCCTGTAGGCGTTTGGCGGTAGCTTGATCCGTAGTGGAATTTGGAGTCAACAACCGGATGTCGTTTTCCGGGTCAAGTCGACGCTTCGCAAAGGTGTCCAATACCGATTCTGCAATCTGCTCAAAAACAGGTGGTACGGTGCTATCCCCTCCGACGACAATGACGGCTTTACCACGGTCCAGCGTGGTAATGAAGACGGTCGATTGACTAGCTGGGAGGTAGGCATCGCTACCGGCATAACTGGCTTCGATCAACCAGCCTCCCGGTAAATCAAAGGTCAGCTCGACAGAGAATCGACCTGTTTGATCAGTAGTAACGGTCTTTTCCTGTAGGGCCGAGCCGTCTGGTGGCGTGAGCACAACCACAATTGGTAGGTTTGCGATACTGGGTTTGATTTCCCCTTGAATGGATCGGGTTGCCCCTAAACGGGCTGTATTTTCTCCTATGAACTCCAAGATAGTGGGAACACCTTTGAGATTAACCGAAATCCGTTGGGTTTTATTAACCAGATCACCCAGCTTAAACGTAACTACGGCTTCTGCTACTTTGTCCGTCTCTTTGACGGAATAGGTGGCACTGTAGACGCCCAGATTAGTTTCACTTAGTGGCAAGTCGTTAAAGAGACCTGCCACTGATACGCGGGCCTGACCGCCGGTGGTCCCCACCAGATGAAAAATCAGTTGTTCTCCCGTCATCACAGCTTTGGGTAAGGCTGACACTTCGTCGATCAACTGGCTGTTGGGATCAGGTTGGCTAAGAACGATTGAGGTGCTGGCCTTAATCGTATTGTCAATCAAAACACTGATTACCGCTGTGCCGGGCTTTCTATCGGCGATATAGCTAGCCAGCCACACTTTATTTTGATTATCTAATTCCGGTTCCCCTAGCTTTCCCTGGCCGGTAACCACTAATTGAGGGACACGGTCGGTGATTCGGTTGCCGTTTGGGTCGGCGGTAGCAACGGTGATAGTAGCTGTGGAGTGGCCATCGGCCGGCAGTGTTAACGGCACAATTTCGATTGTTGTCTGGTCCAAAAAGGTGGCTAGAAAGTCGATCTCGGTAGTGGCCACCAGTGGCAAATCGTCAGCTTTGGCGGTAATAATCTTGCGTTCCGCTTTAGTTGAGGAAACATTAGCGATTGCTTTTCCCTGAACATTGGTCGGCACGATCGATTGTTCGAGTATGTTCTCTGACCCGCTAACAGTGATAGTAACTTCAGTTCCTTCAACCGGGTTTCCGTACTGATCCAGCACAGTTACAGTAACTATACTCTTGGCCTTTCCATCGGCTAAGGTCGGTGTATCAGCAGTAATGGCTGATCGAGTTTGATGCGCCAAGCCGTGAACGAAGGTCACGACCGGACGAAGACTTAGTTCAATACCGCTGCTTGGTTCTATAATTGTCAGAGTTTTTTTCTCCGCTTTGGTACTGGTCAGGTAGGCGATGATTTTACCTTCCCCATCGGAAAGTGCCGGCACCGACGTTTGCTCGTCACTTCCGCTGCTGATAACGCCAATCTTTTTTCCAACGACCGGGTTGTTATTAGCATCGATCAATTTAGCCGCGATTTCGACTTTCTCTTTTCCATCGGCCACAACAACACCTGCCGCAGCTGTAATTGTAGATAGGTCCGGATCTGGGGCATCGGCTACGAATGCGATTTCCACCGGCTTTAGTTCGACTTCTCCTAACTTAACGGTAAGGGTTTTCTTTTCAGCTTTGGTGGTACTGACCTCAATCCGGGATTGGCCATGGATATTAGTGGGTTGTATCGGCAAAATTGTGTTATCGGAGCCAGTTGCCGTGACTAGAAACTTTTGCCCAACAATTGGTTTGTTCTGTGTATCTTTGAGTTCGACACGGATAATGGCCGCATCTTTCCCATTGGCTACTGGCGATTTAGCCGGTGGTGTAAGGATCGAATTACTGCGAGAGAGCACTGTCTCAGAGAGCAGGATTTGCAGATCAATAGTGGCACGATGTAAAGCGATCTCGGCTTGAGTTACCTTGTGTCGTACGCTAACAACGGATTGATCATCACCATCAAGAATGCTTACCTTAATCACGTCACCAACAACTGTTGGTGACGTAAATAGATGAAAATATTGGCCCTCACTCTTTTCACCGAGAGTAGTCTCAAGTCTCAGTTGGCGAGACGTATTCCTGACAATGACTTTCAGCCCTGTTGCAGCCAAACTGCCATCAGGTTGCTTGGCCGTTCCGGTGACGGCGAAAAATGGTGTGCTTTGTGAAAAAGCGGCTAAAGTGCCAAGCAAAAAAACAAAAAGTAGAATCAAAAAACGGGCTGGATATTTTGAAACCGGGAACATATTATCTCCGACTGAACGGATGTTAGCCGTGTGAAGTCAGCCAATGAAAGATCGGGAAGAGGTCTGCTGCCTCTCCTCGCAATTTAAGCAGATCGCAGAAGGTAGGAGTATTGAATCAACACTAAATGAAGGCTAAGCGAAAAACAATATCCGTTAAATCTGCTCGTCGATTATAGCGGAATTTATACTTTGGTTCAAGGTAATTTTGTCGACCATTTTGCAATCCTCTTCTACCCCTCTTCTGTGATTTTTGGAGTAACAGTTGTCAGCTATTGTGCTATGATTTATAATTGGTAGAGGCAACTAAAAGGATCCAACAAACTCGATGTTACTTCAGTTTAATTCAACCCAACAGTTTAAAATCGTTCAATTTACCGATATTCATTGGCATAACGGTGAGGAGGCTGACCGGCAATCTGCCGATTTAATAAAAATGGTGATCCGGATGGAGCAACCAGACTTGGCTATTTTAACAGGAGATATCCTATCCGGTGGTGGATGCCAAGACGCAGGGGAATCGATGCGACAAATCGCCTCCATCTTTGAAGACTATCAGCAGTTATGGGCATCGGTATTCGGCAACCACGATGATGAGGGAAATACTACTCGACATCAGTTGATGCAAATCCAGGCGGAATATCAGATGTGCCTCTCACAAGCGGGACCGGATGAGATTACAGGGGTTGGCAATTACGTTTTACCAATAGGAAAATCTCAGAAGCACCAAACGGTTCAGACAAACGAACCCGCTGCCCTGCTCTATTTCATTGATTCCGGTAGTTATGCACCAACTGAAATTGGTGGATACGATTGGGTTCGTAGAGACCAGATCGAGTGGTATATTCGCCGATCAACTGAGTTTCGGCAGAAAATTGGTCATCCACTACCGGCCTTAGCCTTTTTCCACATTCCGATTCCAGAGTACGATGAAGTTTGGGACTTTCACACCTGCTACGGTGTCAAGTACGAGGCGGTCTGTCCACCTCGTGTCAATACGGGTCTATTCGCTGCCATGCATGAAATGGAGGATGTAATGGGCACCTTTGTCGGTCACGACCATGTCAATGATTATTTTGGAGACCTGCACGGTATACGACTCTGTTACGGGAGAGCAACCGGTTACAACACCTATGGCCGGGACGGATTTTTGCGTGGGGCACGCGTGATCCAGCTTAGAGAGGATAAACGTCAGTTCCAAACTTGGTTGCGATTATCGGATGGAAGTTTAGTGTCCGAACAGCCGGAACATCATCCGCTAGAGCGTCAACTGACAATTGATGCAGATCCGGCCAATTAAGATATACTCTTAGGCAAGTTGACAAAAAGATATTATCAATACCTATTGCATAAGACCTGACAAATCCGCCGTAAAGGCAAAAGAGGCTATTTCAATCAATTGGTTCCATCAGGAATTGAAATGACGTCACTTTCTTCCATTCCACTGCCTATATCTGATCAAATCGCTGAGTTTCGATTAGCCGCCTCAATAGTGAATTATGAAGAATGCCGTACCTTTGGCGTCGATATAAGGCTAAAGTGATATGAGACAAAAGTAGAGTGATTGCCGTAGAAGAGCAAGAGAAATTGAACAGGTATTTGGCTGAGGAGGTGAGATGTCCAGACGAGGCTGGGAGAGAAACCGGCAGGAATCTAATCGCCATCCGCCCATATTCTTTGAATCGTTTGCCGGCAGAAGAAAACAGACGACAGTAATTGAGAGGCCGTTTGGCTATCGACCACATTGGTATCAGCGACCTGGCCTCGGAGTGAAATACCCAGTGTGTCCACGACGACATGCTCTTTTGTACCCTTCAACCTTTTGTATCGGCCCACACCACGACTCTCAGCCAGTGCGCTGTTTTTGACCGATTGACTATTAATCACTGTCGCACTGGCTTGAGCTCTCCTACTCTCTGCCTAAACTCAATTTAGTTGGTATCAGGTAGATGGATTAGGGGCCATCTTTCCTGCTGGTACTATTTGCCCATCATGGTAATAGGCATTTTGCCAAGGCGATAAATCCTTGGGCCGTATGCACCATTGACAACCATTGTGATTTTCAGCAACCGATGTAACCGGTCAGGTTCATGGATTAGTAATCTCAGGTTTAATTTTCATCAGACCAAAATTATGTTCTTTCATCGAACCCGCCGTATCCGAGTCGGTGAATATAATGTATCCTCCATCACTGGTCAGGTTGATGTACTCACCCGCATTGTTCCCTTCAAGGTGGCCATAAAGGCCTTGCCAAAGCAGATTCCCATACTGGTCCACTCTGACCACGTAAGCCAACCAAAGGTCTGATGCTCCCAAAGGATGGCCTGATGCAGTGTATCTGTATTCATCTCCGGTTCCACCGACCACTACATAGCCACCGTCGGGCATCTGCTTGACGCCATAGCTTTCGTCGTGAATATACTTAGCGTCGTATCCTCTGGGTTGACCGAAAGTTTTATGCCATTGTTCCTGCAGATCGGCACCGACCTTTAACAGCAGGAAGTCCCAGTTGGCCACACCATAAGAACGGGTATGGCCGGCAAAAATGTACCCGCCGTCCGTTGTGACCGCAAAATCAAAAACCTGGTCGTTGTTGGCTCCACCGTAAGTCCCACTGAATGTCTCATTTCCTTGATTGTCCGTCAATATCAAGCATACTTGCTGATGATATCGACCGTTTTCCTCCACCCAAATATTAGCCCCGATGGCAAAACCGCCGCTGATTTCCCCCACCCGCATACCATGCGGGGCAACAGTCAACTCTTTATCCCATTCTAAGTTACCGTTTGCATCTGTTTTGAGGATAAAGCCCTGTCCGTCATCGGAAATGAACTGATATCCCTTCTGTCCACTACCAACATATCCAGCGGCTACAATACTACCGTCACTAGTCAGACTAAGACCTCGAATTGAACCGTTTCCTGTGGCGGGGTAAGTTTTTTGCCACACGGTGTCGCCCTTAGCATTAAATTTCACCAAGGTTCTCTCCTGTTGACCTTCTGAAACCAGTGCGCCAGCAACGATAAAGCCGTGTATCATGCCTGCCGAAGCATCCACTTCAGTCACAAAAGTGCCATATTCGTCCTGTCGGTTTTGACCCTTGACCTTTTGCCACTCCAGGTTTCCTTCAGCATCGGTCTTGACCACTAGCATATCAGAACCATTTCGGTCTTTTTCTGTCTGACCAACCATGATATAGCCGCCATCGCTGGTTTGCATACCGTAATGAACATGGTCTCCATCATCAGTACCATGTCCCTTATGCCACTCCATTACAGGTGCTTGAACGATCAAATCCTCCCCAGGTTCTGCCTTGATCCAACCTGGAATCCAAAGCCATAAGTTGAAGATAAATAGTAGTTTCTTCATGATTTAGATGTCCCCCTGCTACCACGCAACCTATCGACATCTTGCTAGGTTGAGTTTCCTATTCGTTAATCAGGATGAGATGCATTTTGGAAGTGTCTTTGGCATCAAAGTTCCGGGCTATCCTTTCGAAGGATTGGTTTTGGGCATTACACGATAAGGAAGCGATTAGTGTGAAAAAGTAAAGAACCAGAATTTAGCATCAGTCGTAGGCTCCGCCTTTATGGTCACCCAGTAGCCGTCTTTGACGAGGGGTCGCTTGGGCCAGAACCGATTCATCGAATTGGAACCGATTGAGGTAAGGTGGAAACTTTTGGGTGATCATCCGTTGAGCGTAGTGCACCTGTAGCAGATAACGAACCTCATCGCTGGTATTAGCGGTTCCGCGATGCCAGACCTCACTGCGAAAAACCACTACGTCTCCTGCGTTGCAAAGAATGCTCATCTCCTGTCCCCCTTGCCATTCGTTTTCATCGTCGGGCGAACGACCCGATCGATGGCTGCCCACCACAAAGTTGGTTGGACCCAATTCCTGATACATGTCGTTCAGATAGTAATGAACGGTAGTGATGAAGATCGGGATTTTGACGCGAGGATCAGTAGCAACGTCTTCGGGTAGGTTAATCGGCAACCAATCAGTATGCAGCCTCTGGTTGAGACGACCAGGTCCTGTTAGCCAGGATTGCATACCGATCAGGTGGCAGTCAGCACCGTGTACCTGCTCCAAAACATCAATCATCGGTGGTTTGTCGAGATATTGCATAAAAATCGGATCGCGGTTGAACGAGTTATTGATAATTTTGTTCAGAAATCCGCTGCTATTTTGAGGCTTGTCGTGTCTGTCAAAGTTTCCATCAATCGCTTCGAGGCGATCCATTGTTGCCTTGAGTTTGGCAACTTCATTAGCGTTAATCATTGATGGGAAATATGCGTATCCATCTCTCTCTAAAGCCTCTACTTGACTTTCAAGATCCGTATAGGCAATGAGTGGTAATGCCTTGGCCATTTTTATCTCCTTAAACTAAAAGGTCGGTTTCAGTCGTTAGAAAGTTCACAATTCTATTTAGTGTAGCAACCTCGTTTTTTGCAGATGCATTTAGTGTTAGTTGTGCGCCCCGAGAAACCGTTGTAGTTCTTCTACTAAATCTGGGTTCTCAGCCAATAGATTTTGGGACTCGGCAGGGTCGTCCTCCAAGTCAAAAAGCCAGGACTGATCTTCAAAGTTTTGGATCAGTTTATATCGACCATCGTAAACTAACCGCCAATCGCCGAGTCCGGAACGGACATACTGACGATGAGCTTCTGTTTGTCCACTCAAGACAGGCTTTAGCGACTGCCCCACCATATCTGAGGGGCCCTGCAAATCCGCTACGTCCAAAAAGGTAGCAGTCAGGTCGATCAGGCTAACCAACGTATCGGTTACTAATCCTGCCCCAACCTCAGGGCCAGCCACCACTAGTGGCACTCCAATCGATGACTGATAGGGTAAAGATTTGCCCCATCGGTCGTGATCGCCTAACATTTCACCATGATCACTACTAAAGACTATTAATGTGTTCTCCAATTGCCCTCTGTCCTGAAGCAGATCGACATATACACCCAGCCAGCGATCGATGTTTTCCACCATGGCGGAATAGTTCTGTCGTACCTGGTTGTAATCTTCCGCTGAAAATCGGCTGGATAGGAGAGGTGATGGAAATTCGGTCTCGGCATAAGTAGCTTTCATTCGATGGGTTACATCCCACGGATCGTGTGGGCCAGTAAAGTTGATCTGCAAAAACCAGGGCTGGTCATCTGGACAACGGTCGAGGAGATCGATCCCGTTTTGGGCAATCCAGTTGTCACAATAAGCTTCTTCCGGCAAATCGGTGGCAAAGGTGGCAACCTTGTTACCTCGCCGTCGATACATATCGTCAAGATGGGTTTGAACCAAACTGTTTTGGTGCAGATAATTCATGTAGGGATCTTTTGGCTCTTCCGCGCCACTACGAACTGCGTCCCATTTACCTGCGTTGTCGATACCGTCGGAGAACCCCCAGGCGTCAATCGATCCTTTACCGTCTAAGCCCCAGGACGGCGTGGCTTTGTGCAGGTCGAACTTACCACATCCGAAGACGTTATAGCCAGCTTGACGAAATGATCGATAGACTGTCCATCCATCCAGTGGATAGTTAAAACCGTTACTTGGTACTCCACATTGGTCATATTCCATTCCTGACGCCAGGCAGGCCCGAGCAGGAGCACAAACTGGTGACGGAGTAATCGCATTGTTAAATTGAACACCACGGTTAGCCAGTGCGTCTAAATGAGGTGTCCTGACGGGAATTTCCGGACGGGATTCAATCCAGTCAAAGCGGTGCTGATCTGGGAAAAAGAAAAGAATGTTGGGGCTTTTTGTCATTTGGCCTCCTGGTCTAATTTAGATCTGGGTTAGATGTTCTGGGGAACAGCAGTACTGATGAAATTGTCTGGTCTGACCAGTACTTGCAAATCTCGA
Source organism: Candidatus Poribacteria bacterium (assembly GCA_030748495.1). Lineage (GTDB taxonomy): Bacteria > Poribacteria > WGA-4E > WGA-4E > UBA9662. The sequence goes on from JASMLX010000059.1 coordinate 23,556, forward strand.
CTCTGCATCGGGAAATCGACTCGAACGTTACCTTGTCGTTCCGACTCATGCAGGGCCAAGACCATCTCCAGTGCCGCTCGTCCGTCTTCACCTGTTGAAATGGTATCACGGTTGTGGTCGAGGGCTTCGATCAATTCTTCCACTGAAAGCGGAATTACACATCGACCCATACCGATAGTGTTGACTTGCTGATTAGCAGGAATAGATGGGAAATCAGCCATTTTCCCATCTACCCATAGCTGAAATTGACAGGGACGGGTATTGGCAATCGTAATCCGCCCTTTGTTGCCGATAAGTTCGTAGAGAAATTGTGCCCCAGCCCCTGAAGAGCCATTAACCAAACATTGCACATCATTTTCAAAATGGAAGTATCCACTGCCGCTCGGGTCTAATGAATCTGGGTCGACTAGGTGGCCAACCGCCCAGCGCACATCTCCGGCAAAAAAGCGGAGGAGATCAAAATAGTGCGTTCCGTTGTTGGCCAGGCCAGCACTGAAATGAAGGGTTATAGCGCGCAATGTGCCAATTCGCTCTTGCTGAAGGATATCTTTTACCTGTCGACACTGCCAATCCCAACGACGAGTGTGGTTAATACTCAAAACAACCTTATTTTGGCGACAGACATCGACCATTTCGTCCGCTTCTCTCAAAGTGGTTGCCATCGCTTTCTCGCAAAAAATAGCTTTGGCCCCCGAGGAAGCAGCAGCAATAACCATATCTCGATGCGGAATCGGATAGGTACAAACACTGATAATATCAAGATCCTCATTTTGGATCATATCCTGCCAGTCGATATAAAGACTGGTTACCCCCCATCGTTTACCAAAGGCTTCTCGTCTTTGCGGGTTTGCATCTGCTGCCGCCACAATCTGCGTTCGATCACAATAATCGTAGCATCCTGCGTGTGTGTTCGGATTTCCACGACGGGATTCCTGTTCCAGTAAACTGGCGATACGACCACAACCAATAATTCCTACACGGTAAACCGTCATTGGTTTTCTTCTCCTCATCCTATCCCCATCCTAACAGAGATGGTGAGATCTGGCAAGTAGAAAATCAATACTACTTTCTGAACCAGAAGCAGTTTGTAAATTAAAATTAGATTATGTTACCCTAAAGCATAAAATTGATCTGGATTTGTTCAATTACAGCCTTAAAGGAAAATGTAAGATGAAAATTATGAAACTGAAATCCGTTGATCTGTCCAAGCGGTGGCTCACCGTTATGCTAATTGGATTTTTGTCTGTGCTCTCCGTTGCAATAGCCAACCCCAAGCGCATTAGCATTCAAGAGGTAAAAGCGTTGATAGACAAAAAAACCGACGCGGTGATCGTTGATGTGCGGGGGTATCGATCCTACCAGCAGAAGCATCTTCCAACGTCTATCTCTATACCGGTTGGAGAATTGGAAAATCGGCATCAAGAACTACCCAAGAACAAGCTAATCATCTTTTATTGTAGCTGACCGGCGGAAAATTCAAGTGCCCGGGCGGCACAGATATTGGCGCAAGAAAAGTTTGGTTTCAACAGTGAACTCTTACAGGTTATCAAAGGTGGTTTGATAGCTTGGGAAGAGGCTGGATTCCCGATGGAAACAAGTTTAGCAGTTAAGCCAAAAGCCAAAAGACTAACGCTGTGGGGACGGTTAAAACGCGGACACTAAAAGCAGACCACACAACGGAAATCCGCAGATGTAATGTATGAAAGGGGTGTAAGATGGCTAAATTGGGCGTAATTATCGACGGCATCAGCCGTAACTTAGAACACGCCTTGACGGTAATGAACGAATTCCAGTTGACCTATGCCGAACTGCAATACTTGACCATGCCGGATGGCACGGATAAAGAGGTTGGTGAAATGACAACGGCTGAGATTGATTGGATCCAGCGGTTGGTCAAGTCGTATCAGGTTAAGGTTTCCTGTCTTTCCCGCCATGTCTTTAGCGGGCTGCCGGTTGGGAAGATAACAACTGACCACCCGGTCTATCTTCAACAAATTGAGGACCTCAAAAAATGCATCCATATGGCCAAGGCACTCGATTGTTCACTGGTGCGGATTATGAGTTTCCGCAAAGAGATGATCTTATTCGGTAGTCAGGGGGCTGAAGAGTGGATTGTGGCTAATGATGCCTGGGATCAGTTGCTCTTTTTGATGGACCAACCTGTCCGGATTGCTGAAGATGAAGGGATAACGCTGGTGGTCGAAACCGGTAACGGATCGATGATTACCTCAGCTTATCTGGCACGACAATTGATTGACCAACTCGATACAAATCGGTTAAAAGTATTGTGGGATCCCTGTAACAGCCTATATTGCAATGAGAAGGCCTACCCAGACGGTTATCGACACCTGCAGGACGGTCATCTAGGGCATATCCATCTAAAGGATGCTCGAATCGATATTGCTAAAGCAACAGTTCAGTTTGCACCGTTCAACACCGGTGACATGGCCCAATACCTGCCAGATCTCGCACATGCTCTCAAGGATGATGATTATGCAGGAATCATTTCGTTAGAAAGCGTCTATCGACCAAGTACAACGTCCAGTTTTGAAGATGGATTTCGTGCCTCCATTGGAGCCTTTCAACAGTTGTTCGGGTAAATTCCATCTATACATTGATATCAGCATTTCAGATATCAATTGACAAATTAAATACTATCTAGCATAATAGATTGGGTTAGAAAAGTAGCAGTCTTGGAAGGCTAATGTGTTATTAAAGTTGCTTTATGGCAGAAATTTCTGCTCCATAGAATCAAAAGCGTAGAGTAGGAAAATCAATGGAATTATTGAAAGAACTTTGCGAGGCTTCTGGAATTCCCGGATTTGAAGGCCGGATTCGTGACATTGTTAGAAGAGAACTGGAACCCGTAGTTGACGAAATCACAGTTGATGCCATGGGTAACATGATCTGTGTTAAACAGAAGTCTGGGGCCAAGAAAGTGATGATTGCCGCCCACATGGACGAGATCGGTTTTATGGTCAATCATGTTGGTGACAAGGGTTGGATTCGCCTAATTCCGCTGGGAGGGCACGATCCCCGTAACATGGTGGCCCAACGCGTCAGGGTATGTGCTGAAGATGGTGATCTAGTCGGAATAATGTATCCGAGCCTAAAACCGCCTCACATCCAAAAAGAGAGTGACAGAAATAAGAAGCCCGAGGTCAGCGACTTTGTGGTCGATCTGGGCCTTCCTGCTGAAACGGTCAAGGAAAAGGTCAAAATTGGTACACCTGTGACCATGAAACAGGATTTTCTGGAGTTGGGTGATTGTGTCTCCTGCAAATCAATGGACAACCGTGTAGCGGTTTATGTCATGATTCGAGCCATGCAAGCGGCCACTAAATTTGGTTTTGAGACTTATGCGGTTGCAACATCACAGGAAGAGATCGGGCTACGTGGCGCAACCACTAGTGCAACGGGCATTGCCCCTGATGTTGGGATTGCTCTTGATACCACACTGGCCACCGATATTCCGGGGATTTCGGAGCATGAATGTGTTACTAAGCTAGGCGAGGGAGTCGCCATCAAAATTCTGGATTCTTCAGCCATCCAGCATCCCAAATTGGTCAAGTTTCTCCAGCAGTTAGCCGATCAGCATGAGATTAAATGGCAACCTGAAATCCTAACCCGTGGAGGAACCGACTCTGCTGCGATTCAAAAGTCGGGGTCGGGTGTTCCCGTGGCGACCATCTCTGTGCCGACCCGTTACATTCATACAACTATCGAAACCTCCCACCGTCAAGATCTACAAGGTGCGGTTGACTTGCTAGCCGTTTTCTTAGAAGAGGGTGACAGCGTAAATCTCAACCTAGTTTAAGCTGGAACGAAGGGAAATTGATGTCGAATTCACTCAACCCGAACGATGTACCATCCTGGGACCTAACAGACCTATATCAAGGTCTTGAAGACGAGAAACTCGAAGCTGATTTATCCAGTATTGTTGCCGATGCTGTGGCCTTTGAAGAAGAATACAAAGGCCAAATCGCACAGCCAGATCTAACAGCGGGATTGCTAGTCGAAGCGATTCAAGCCTACGAACAACTTTTAATCAATCAGTATCGGTTACAAGCCTTTGCCCAACTGACATTTACTACAGACACCACGCAACCAGAACGTGGTGCTTTGCTTCAGCGTACCCGCGAGGTCAGTTCTCAAGCCTTAACGCACATGATTTTCTTTGATCTGGAACTGGGACAGATCTCCAATGCCACCTTTGATCAGATCATTGGAGACTCACGCTTGGCTGCTTACCTCTACTATTTGCAATATCAACGGAATCTCGCTAAGCATCGATTGAGTGAGGAAGAGGAGAAGATTATAGAGGAGACTGCTAATAGCGGCGGACGTGCTTTCGTACGGCTGTTTACCGAAGTTACATCTCAGATCGTTTATCCAGTCGATGGCGAAGATTTAACCCAAAGCCAACTACTGGCCAGATTCCAGGATCCAGATCGCGAAAAACGGCAGATGGCAGCTAAGGTGCTTTCGGAGAAATTGCAGGGAAACGCCCATGTTCTAACTTACATTTTCAATACCCTGCTCCACGAGAAACAGGTTGTCGACCGACTGCGGGACTACAATCACCCGGAATCCTCTCGTCACCTTAGCAACGATGTAGACCAGTCAGTGGTCGATACCATGGTCGATGTGGCCATCAATAATCTCGATATAGTTAGCAATTACTATCAACTCAAGCAACGGTTACTAGGGATTGAGGAACTTACCCACTACGATCGCTACGCCCCTATCTTGGACACTCAAACCCAATTCACCTTTACCGAAGCACAAGAGATTATTATGCAAGCCTTCGCCGATTTTTCACCTGAATTGGCTGAACTAACTGAGCCTTTTTTCAGCCGGCGTTGGATCGATGCTGAAGTCAAAGCCGGCAAACAAGGGGGCGCTTACTGCATGGGGGTTGAACCCGAATTACATCCTTACGTTTTTATGAATTATAACGGTAGTATTCGAGACGTGATGACGCTAGCGCACGAACTAGGGCATGGTGTACACGATATGTTTGCGAGTCAACAAACTTTGCTCAATTACCATCCCGCCTTACCGTTATGTGAAACTGCCAGTACCTTTGGTGAAATGTTAGTTTTCGATAAACTGGAGCAGACACTGACTTCAGCTAAAGATCATTTAGCCTTGTTGTGTAGAAAAACAGAAGATACTTTTGCGACGGTCTTTCGTCAAATTGCCATGTTCCGTTTTGAACGGGAAGCCCATCAGTTGAGGAGAAAAAAGGGTGAACAGACATTAGAAGCATACGGTGGATTGTGGCAAAAGACACAACAGGAGATGTTTGGAGATGCGTTAATATTGGGAGACGAACATCAATGCTGGTGGCTATACATTCCACATGTATATCGCACTCCGTTCTATGTCTACGCCTATGCTTTTGGTGAACTTTTGGTGCTGTCCCTGTATGCCCAATACCGCAAAGAGGGCGCGACCTTCATTCCCCGCTATTTCGATTTGTTACGTGCTGGTGGTTCGGATTCTCCCAAAAACTTGGTTTCGGCGATTGGATTTGACATCAGCGATCCCGACTTTTGGCAAAGCGGTTGCGACTTGATCCGACGACGTGTTGATCTGGCCATCGAGTTGGCTGGCGGCATCGATAGTTAAGTTTAAGACGGGATCCGCATCTCTGCCCAATCGACTATCCGATTCTCCGCTGCCGAGAGGTAGGCGGCCTCCAGCATCGCCATTGACTGCAAGTTGTCTTGCCCACTGTTGGGAGGTTCAGTGTCAGTTTCGACAGCCGTTAGTAGATCTGCCAAACAAAGGTAGGTGGCTTGATCCATTGAGGCGCGATGTGTTGGAATCACCTCTATTGGCTTAGTCGAATCGACTTGATAGACATTGAGTTGATCGTTGGTGATCTCTAGAGTGCCGTGATCACAGTCGAGTTGCGGTGGATGCGACCATCGGCGATGGCTACCGAAACTCTCGGTCAATTGTACCACACATCCCCGCTGAAACTTGATAATCAAGCTGGTATGGCTCTCACCGGTAGCTTCAACTGTCCTTGACTTAGAGGTTTGGCAGTAGATTGATGCCGGTTCATCGTCCAGCATCCATCGATACCCATCCAGCCAGTGGATGCTCATCACCGCCATCACATACCGTTCTTGATCTGTTCGCCAACCCCGGTCTTGACGGTGGGTTAAAACCGTATGTGTCAGGTGTCGGGGAGGCCCGAGTCGGTCTTGAGCCAAAAACTGCCGCGCTGTGTCGTATCCGCTTAGATAACGATAGTTTTGACCCACCGCGACTCGCTGCCCCTCTCTTTCTGCCACTTCTACGATTTGGCGGGCTTCAGCTAGTGTTTCGGCAAAAGGCTTGTCGATTAATATATCAATTCCCGCTTCCAACAACGGTTCGGCTACCACCTGTCGAACCGGCGTAGCCGTTGTCACCGATGCCACTTCAAACGACGCTCGATTTAAGAGTTCCTCGACCGATGAAAAACCAGGCACCCCATATTGGTCGGCGACCTGTTTCACTTTCTCTGGGTCAGTGTCGCAAACAGCCGCTATCTCTATCCTATCTGGATATTCGGCCAAAGCGCGCAGCGTCGCCATTCCGCGGTTGCCTGTTCCTATCTGAGCAATCTTAAATTTCCTCACTGTGATTTCCTTTCACAAAAATGCCACGTGTTCGGTGATGGACTGGATTACGATAGTCTATGGTGTAGATCATTCGTGATAATGGTGGTGGTGGTACCTGCCGAATAGTAGACGAATATCGACCGGCCATTTACCATTTTTACCGAATGGCGTTTTAGCCGATCACTGCGTGCCGAGAGGCTCCAACGATTCGCGAGCGCTGAGGTGAAACTTTTGCCGGCGAACATATTTATTCCATTAGCTCAAGGTTGAGATGGATATTCAACAGCCGTTAACGTCAAGCCTTTCGCTGGTACGGATGTTCCTGCGGTCGAACGGTCTTGTGCAGCAATGATTCGCTGGATTTCGCCGGCAGGATCGGGTAAATGGTGAACGGCTAAAATAGTACCCACGATTGTCCGCACCATGCCGCGCAGAAAAGCGTCGGCCTCAATGCGAAAGATGATAACATCGTTTTCTTTCTGCAGCGAGGCGTCGAAGATGTGGCAAACGGGTCTGGGACGATTACTACCTGTTTTCTGGAAGGAGACGAAGTTACGCTGACCGAGTAAAGCGTTGCAGATGGCCTGAGATTTCTGTAGGCAAATCGGTTTGGGCACAAAAAAAGCGGTGTGTCGTCGGAAGGGGCAGGGGAAGCGATTCAGAATGGTGTACTTATATCGTCGTCGGATGGCAGAAAAACGGGCGTGAAAATCAGCAGAGACCTCTTCCACGTCGAGTATGGCGATGTCGGGCGGTAAATTAGCGTTGAGGGCTTTCTGCACTGTCGTAATCGGCATTTGGGAGTCGGTCACAAAATTGGCTACCTGACCCGTCGCGTGTACCCCGGTATCGGTCCGACCTGCACCTATAACCGAGACGGCCTCGCCTGTGATTACGGTGGCTGCTTGGTTGATTTTAGCTTGAACGGTGGGTAGATTAGGTTGAATTTGCCAGCCGTGGTAGCCGGTACCATCATAAGCGATGGTTAATTTCAAATTTCGTTCTAGAGGTGTCAACTGAGATTTGCAGAGACGTCTCTATAACTACTCTGCTATTATGGACAGGGGGAATTACCCCTACTATGGTTATAAGGGTTTAGTAAAGGCTTTTGATTCGTCCCCACTGAACGGCTTTCTGGTTGGCATCGACGGTGATGGTTTTGGTAAACGCTAACTTGGCTAACCGATCGGTCGATGTTTCCGACCATCCAACGGTCTGATGGAATTTATCGTTGCCATCAAAATCGTGGTAAAAAATCCCAAAGTGTATCTCGTCTCCGACACTCGGTTTTGATGGTAAGCTCAGACGAAATTCAAAAGACTTATAATTGTTCCCCCAAGCGGCCAGCGTTTCCAGCGGTGATTTTTGTTTCACCTGCTGATTTCCAGTTGCAATCAGGTATTGGCTCTGATCGCTCTCTTTTCCTACTTTGTTGAAATCGAGGTGAATTTCCAGGTGATCCTGCTTGAGCACATCCTTCTTTTTATTGGGGATCAGATAGTTGTCTTCGAGTTTAACCGCTATGTACAGTGAGTCGCTGTGCCAGACACTAGCAAATAGACCATCAAAATCCACAAGCTGATTCCATGGTTGCTTCTTGCTAAAATTCCACTGCAACTTCTCTGGCTTGGCTTTTTTCCAAGCGGGGTCGTCAAGATAGCCGTCGACCACAGGTGCAATAGAGACACGTTCCGCTTTGTAGATAAAGCCTTTTTCCTCCTTTTGAGGCGTTGGCGCAGAAAAAGTTGGCCTCACCACTAACAAGATCAGCAGAATTGTAGTCAGATAGAGTAATCCTTTTTCTCGTTTGGTAACGGAACAATACTCTGAACAGATCAACCAAAGTGCCATTTCTGTTATGCCCCTTTTCACAAATTAAACTCAATATTTGAAGGGAGGTAAATTAACAACAGTGAAAGTTGGATGTCGGAAGCAGACGGACTTATCAACTCAATTCTACTTCAACAAGATCATCTTTTGCGTTTGCGTAAAGTCGCCAGCTTGCAGGGCATAGAAATAGATGCCACTGGTCACAACTTCTCCCGACTCATTTCGTCCATCCCAATAGATGGCTTGACTAATCGATGTATAAACGCCCATTTGCTGATGTCCGAGTTCTATCTGTCGAACTGGTTGGCCGTTAATATCATAGATTGATAACTGCACATCAGCAGCATGGGTTAGCTGGTACGGAATCCAGGTCTCAGGGTTAAACGGGTTCGGGTAGTTCGGCAGGAGTCGATTCTTCGCCGGTAGATGTCCGTTGGTAACCAGCCATTGCCGCAGCAACTGAGCCGGTAGATCTTGCCGGGCGGCTTCCAGTTGGGTTAATGCCTGCTTCAACTGACTGATTTGATCTGGGACGGCGTTCGGTGCTGCGGTAGCACCAACTGTTTCCCCAAAGTGAGAGGCTACTGCTACCAAATCGAAAATGTTCACTGTCCCGTCTTGGTTCACGTCACCAGCTAAACCGTCTGCTGTTTGCCCAAACTCGGAGGCAACCGTCACCAAGTCGAAAATATCGACGGTGCCGTTACCGTTGACATCCCAAGGAAAAGCAACGATATAGGTGAAAGTAGCTTCAGCCAGTTGGCCGTCGGGATTAACAACCGCCAGGACAATATCTCCTGCTACCTCGACTTTTGGTGTAATGACAGTAATTGTGTTCCCTTCAGCGGCGATGACCGGTTCCGTTACCGGCTGGTCACCAAATTTGATTGTCGCTGCAGCGTTGAAATCTTTACCCGTAATTGTGACCGTTTCTCCACCAGCGACATCGGCTGAAGCCGGATCGACATTCAAGATTTGAGGCGGGAAATTGACGTAAATATAAGCATCGGGCAGTGTATGGGATCTGCCATCGGCGTTGGTAATGGTCAGGTTGGCTTTGCCAACCGTGCCCGCAGGCGAAAGTGCTGTTATTTCCGACTCACTATTGACGGTGACAGCAAGGGCCGGATTATCGCCGACTTTTAAGGTCACCCCCGCTCGAAAGTTCAGGCCAGTGATCTTAATGGGAGTTTCACCCGCCGTAACACCCGTTTCAGGGCTGACCAACTTGATTTCTGGTGTCGGGTAGATTGGCATATTGATTTCAGCGACTGCAGCGGCAATATCGCCATCAGTTAATTTACGGGAGATGTTGCCAACAATCTCACCCGATTTCAATTTAGCCGCCACTTCAAAAGTGTCACCAACCTCAGCAATGCTTCGGGTGAAATCAAGAAATGTAGCCTGATAGAATTGGCCATCAATTAGACCTTGCTGGGAGATTTTGTGCTCTCTATTGGCAATAATAATCTGAAGATCCTGAGCTGTAATTGTAGCATCTAAACTTTTAATTTCCCCTTTGACAACTATTATATTAGCCGCATAATTGGGAACAGTGAAACCTAATCCGAAAATTAGGCTGCAGAAGATGAAAGCAGAAAAAGTATGCTGTTTTTGTTTCATCTAGATCTCCTCTGTTCGTTTATTTCGTATGTTAAATTAATCTTACACCGCAGTTACTGTGTTTTCAACAGGAAGTGATTCTCCAAGAAGAACGGCTTCAATTTTCGTCAGATAGCATTGTCAATGACTTTCCTGTACATATCAAGCCTGGAGTCGCAAGTAGTCACGTGCTTTTGGTTCCTGCCACTGGTACTGTTGATCGATCCACTGATGGGGTTCGAACAACATCGCCACCTCTTCGAGAGAATGAGTGCCAATCACCTGAATTCGTTCCAGATCACCGATGCCAAGACCGATTTCGGTGGCATATTGGAACAGTCCGATATCCCACGGATTAAAGCCCATGGCCTTGGTGGCAACGGCATCAGCGGCAAATACATCTGCGCTGGAGACAGCGATATCCAGATCGACTGTGTTAGTTCCACCGGGGCCGTTGCCTTGCAGGCCAACGGTCCCATCGATCACGCCGATATGGGGCGATAGGTGATGGGAGATCCGAGTTAAGTTCATGTTTAAAATCTGTGCTTCTCTGGGGCGCTGACGATCACCGTGTGTCAGATAGCCGTGCATTTTGACCCGATCATCTTGGTGCAGGGTGCCCATGATCATATTCTTCAACGCCAGCGTCACTACATCAACATCGTGTGTTTTGGCTACAGCAACGGAGATAGTACAAGGGCAGTCTAATACGAGTTTTGGCATCCGAACCTGGTAAGTTTCCCAATCGGCTAAGTAGATGGTTTCTTCTTGCCAGGCAGTTTCCTGGTGCAGGTCAATTAGGTGGATTGGTACGTCATAGTCGTTGGCCAACCTAGTGTATGCAAAGTTTTGAAAGGCTTCGCCTGAAAAGGCCTCGTTGGCGCCCTCGGCAATTAAAATCTCTTTCGGTGGAGTGTCAGTCGAAAGTAAAAAGTCGATAACCCCTCGAATAGCGTCCGGATGAGTCGAAGCCAGTTGGTTTGTACTGGACAGAAAGTTTGGTTTCAACAATACCTGGTCAGCCAACTTGAGGGTTAACTCGTCTCGTACAAGTTCCATGGACTGGCGTACATTTTCTCGTCGGTCTCCGGTTTGTGCTAGCCCTACTTTCATTTCCATCTTATTCCTCCTCTAGAAATTTGGGGGCGAAGTGCTTTGAAGTTGACTAAAATAATCTGTTTTCTGACCTTTACTGGCAAAAAAGCAAAAATGCTCTTTCCCATTTCACAGGTGCTTTACTATTCGGTATAGCTGACTTTTGGCTGACAACTCTTTTTCAATCGCTTTCAGACCGTCGTAAGCCGGTGCATTCCAGCCCGCACCACTGATCGCACCCAGAGCTAAAAGGGCTGCTTTGAAAGTGGTAGCCCGCAAAAAAGACGTTAACCCAGCACAGATCAGCAATGATATCAGGCTAACGGTGGATGCCAAGGACAACCAAGAACCGGGGAACCAAATCTGTGACTACCGGTTGTGAACTCTGCGGGACCGGTGGCAGCTTGATCGAAACATATTGGATCACTTCTCTTTGCGGAATTCTGCAGCATACAAGTCAGTTAATACGCTATATGTCAATAGGATGAGGGCATTTCAAGATATCTTCAGCGATTCACCTCTGAGCATCTCACGGGACTGCTGACTCCCATTATTGGTAGCGTTGTAAGCAAAGGTATTAGCACGTCGGTGAGATGGCGACGGGTTTGCTCCTGATCCATGAATGACTAGCGGGCCAAAAAAGGTACAATCGCCAGGTTCTGTTTCGATGGCAACAGTATCTGCTCTGGGTTCAAAGAAACCAGGTAGAAAAAGACCGAAGGAGGTCCGTGCCCGGTCGTGTTCTAGCAATTCTCCTTTGTGGCTACCTGGTACAAACTGAATACAACCATTTTCCTTCGTTGTCGAATCTATCGAAAGCATACAGTTCAACATCAGTGGTTGGTTTTCTGGATTCTTCCAGTAAGAGTAGTCCTGATGCCAAGGCGTAATTGTACCATACTTCGCCGCCTTCATCAGTAGCTTACTGTGAAAAAGTGAGATGTTAGGACCGAGAAGTGCCTCAATCACATCCAGTACGGCATCCGACCGTAAGATCTGGTTCAGACCGGAGCTAACAATTTCACTGTGCATCAGTTGTCGAATATACTTCGGTTTTTCCGGTTCTGTATGGACATACTCCTCCCAGGAGACACCAATTCCATCGGGAATTTCGGTTGCCATCCGCTGATGCAGTTGATCGATTTCAGAATCGACCAAGGCCAGTAGGTCCGCAGAAATCAGGCCTTTTTTGACTAGATATCCATTTTGCTCATAAAAATTAAGATCTGCCTTAAGGGCTGTTTCACTCATAATTCTATCTCCGTTCTTTTTCTCCTGATTCTTTTTCAGCTGGAGGTTGGGGCGTAGACCGCTGTTTTTTCTTTTCTGGGATTGATAGAGTGATAATTGGTGGCGACTTGAGAACAGAGTTTGTAACTTTCATCAATTCCTGGAAATCAGCTAAGGAGGTAATCTGATCTTCCTCCGGTTTGAAAATGTAGGTTTGCCACTCAGCAGTTGAATCTAAAAGCAATGTTGAATCATCAAATTTTTTGTTATCTGATCGGGAAAAGATACAAATCGAAAGTGCCTTGGCCTGCCATCGGAATAGGTATTGATCATTAACCTCTCCATTCGGTAGCCCCACTGCTACAGCAAACCGGCCAGCACCACCTGAAATTTCTACCCGCTGCTCCAGCAGAGCGTTATCAGCATAAACGATAGCTCGGTACTTGACCGAAATAGTCACGTCTTTGTTAATATTAACCTCGGGTAAAATCCGTTCTACCACTGACCTAATTCCTCCATTAACTAACACTCGCACATAATCGGTCGCTGAATCTATAGAAACGAAACTTTGTGTTTCCTTATCCCAAATAGCAAATCCACCTGTTCCAAATAGTGCTTGACTATGTTCTACTTTGATCAATTCCGCTACAGACTCTTTTTGAGCTAATTGTTGCAAGTACAACCCAGAAGTCGTTTTATCGAAGGCTTCTACCATGCCATTTGGATACAGTAGATAGAGACTCAGGTTAGACTCCATCGCTGCTGATGCAGGAAGTGAGGGGAAAATCCCGGCTCGCGTCTTCCTTTCAAAGATTAGCTCAATGGCAACTGGGTCGGTAGCGGTCTTCGGTTCCTTGGTAGGAACGTACTGAACGATAGCCTCTTCCGTCTCATTAGGTTGTAGGTCGACCAGAAAAACGAGTTCGTCTTTTTTCCCATCGTAGCTGAGGTCATCAGCTTGGTAAGAAATCCGTTGGGGTGGATTTTGCCGGTTAGTTGGGTCACCAAGGGCAATGGCAAAAGCATCAAAGGTGAAATCGGGGGCGACTGCCTTCAACTCGTCTAAGGTAGTTCGAATCGGCAGATGCTGGCGAGAGATCGGTAATTCGTTTTCTATGGTTAAGGTGACAAAATGCTGTTCCCCCGGCGGTTGGCATCCCCCAACCCAGAACAATAGGATCAGCAAGAATGGCTTGAGATCAATTTGCTCCACAGCATTGAGGGTAAACGTTTGATCTCGGTCGCCAGGCCGGAAATTGTAAACCATATTATAATCCCTTATCGACGTCTAACCAATTTATGAAGCAGATTATAACCGAAAAGATGGAATTATTCACTTCTTGGGTTCAAATGTTATGTATAATCAGATGGTTGAGAAAATACCATAAGGGACGCTTGCAAGTCGAGGTATTTTCCAGGGCTAGAATTCGTTTCCTGTTTGATCCGATAGTAAAGGCTTGATAGAATACCAATATCCAGAAACAGATAAGCTATCGAAATGGTCAGGAGCCGTAGCGTAGAAAGTATTGGGTTTCTAAGTGCTGACGGCCTACCTGAAGTAAGAAACAGGCATTGGTGTTGGTGAGCGTACCTTTAACAACATCTCGGCTGAACAGGCGTATGTCTATGGTCGGCCCAATCATAACCTGAATCTACCACAAGACAAAGTGATCAAAAACGCATTCCCGCATTGGGCCAGCTAAATGATATAATCTCCTTTTAAGGACAAGGTCTTTGCTAAACTCTTTGTTCCAACTTATTGAGGTGGTCGTTGCTTCAGCTGATTAGGTTCTCGCTGTTCAGAACCACCTACCTCCCTCTAACAGATTCTCACTCCCAAAATATTATTGCTTACTCACTAAGGGAAATTGTATGAAGAACCGAGCTATTATCGCCTATATCTGCTATTTTTTAAGCCTAACGGTAATGCATCCGATTCTCGAAGGGAAGCAGCCGGGACAAGAGAGACAACAACCAGAGCAGGGAAAGCAACCTAATCCAGAGGAACGGCAGCCTGGCCGAAGCACAGAGCAGAAACCGAATCCTAAAGATAACAAGGGTGCCGCAGGTGGTAAAAAGCAGGGTACAGACCAGGATCCAGATACGGTCCAACCCAAACCACCGATTAAAGATGCCGTAGATGGTAAAGGCCGAGGACCAGCGGCAGATAAAGATAAAGGCCCGGGCCCAGTTAAGGAGCCCAAACCGATCCAGGAGACGATAGACAGTAAAGAGCAAGGTATAGATCAAGACCCAGATACCACCCGACCCAAACCGCCGATTCAGGATACAGCAGATGATA
>JASMLX010000005.1 GCA_030748495.1 Candidatus Poribacteria bacterium
TCAGTCTTTACGAGGCTTTACAATGAAGGTGGTATTAACTAGCCAGCTTAACCTTACCAACGGGGGGTTGTCTCACGCCTTCAAGTCTCCAATTAGAAGTTTTCTCAGCATGATTGCGGATCTCTTCCAGAATCTCTGGGATCTGATCGATATCCTCACAGGTACAGAGTTGTTGGCGATAGGGTTTGATGCCCGGTAAATCTTTAAAGTAGTTTTTGTAGTGGCGACGCATCTCGTAGAGACCAACTCGCGACCCTTTCCATCGGAGTGAAAACTCGAGATGTCTTTTCAGCGTCGAGATCCGCTGATCGATAGCTGGATCTGGTAAATGTTGCCCGGTTTTCAAAAAGCATTTAATCTGGTTAAAAATCCAAGGGTAACCGATAGCAGCCCGGCCAATCATAATTCCATCTACACCGTATTTCCACTTCATCTGTTGCGCTTTTTCCGGGCTATCGACATCACCATTGCCAAAGACGGGAATCCGCATTCGTGGATTATCTTTTACTCTCCCGACCAACGTCCAATCAGCAACACCTTTATACATCTGCTTGCGAGTTCTACCGTGAATGGAGATAGCCTGAATCCCCACATCCTGCAACCGTTCAGCAACTTCGATCACGTAGAGTGTTTTCTCGTCCCAACCGAGTCGAGTTTTAACTGTCACCGGTAAATTGGTCGATTTGACGATTTCAGCCGTCATCTCAACCATCTTCGGGACGTCTTGTAGAATACCGGCCCCAGCGCCTCTGCTGGCAACCCGTTTAACAGGACAACCGTAGTTGATGTCGATAATATCGGGTGCCGCTGCTTCGGAGATTTCAGCGGCCTTTCTCATGGCCTCAATATCGTGCCCGAAGATCTGGATACCGATCGGGCGTTCATATTCGAAAATATCGAGCTTAACCACGCTTTTGGCAGCATTGCGAATTAGCCCCTCAGAAGAGATAAATTCCGTATACATCACATCTGCGCCGTTCTCTTTACAAACTGCTCGGAACGGTGGATCGCTTATATCTTCCATCGGAGCCAGCAGCAGTGGGAACTCTCCAACTTCAACATCGCCGATCTTAACCATCGGAATCGCTCCCCATAAACAGTTTAACCACCTGTTCCAACTGCCCATCTTCGACTTTAATTTTAGCGATTTTGGCCTCACTGGCGACGTATTGGATCGTGTTTTCCACGTTCATCGGGGTCGCAATTTCCTCTATAATCTTTTCAACTCGACGAATCGTTGCTTTGTTGAGTCCGGTTTCAGTCTCAATCCGAGCCCTCAAATCCACAGGGGATGGGACGGTGGATTTTGATTCCTGAACTGTGGCTTTCGTCGATCGTTTGAGGCTTTGAGACTTCCGTGACGATCGTCGTCGTTGTCCACTTTTTCTGATTTCGCCCACATTAAGAGCTTGAATGCCACATTCACGGCAAAGATCCGCTGTCGCCGTATTAATAGTAATCGAAACAATTAGATCGGAAATACCACCACAGGCCTCACATCCGGTTAGGCTATCGATCTGGGTGAAAATCTCACCTTGCAACTTGAGTAGACTATCTTTATCAGCCTTAGTTAAGCGGTCTTTCTCGCAGATTGTCACGATAGATTGGGCCGATTTTTGAATCGTTTCTAAGGCGCTCATGATTTATTGAACTCCGTCTAAGTTGTGTCGTTACCAAAGTCTAGTTGTTGAAAATCTACAGTAATTTCACGTCAAACTCAATCGGCAACTGTTTGGTTGGTTGACCACTAAACTCCACCGGATATTTTCCATCAAAGCAAGCAGTACAAAAATCTTTCGGGGACACAACGCAGTTCAACATCCCCTCAATACTCAAATATCCCAAAGAATCAGCACCAATATACTTACAGATTTCATCGATAGTCCAAGAACTGGCAATTAGCTCTTTTCGAGTTGGAGTGTCAACTCCGTAAAAGCAGGGGTAACAATTGGGTGGTGATGAGACTCGAAAGTGAACTTCTGTGGCTCCACCCTGTCGAACCAGAGACACAATCTTTCGCGAGTTGGTTCCACGCATAATCGAGTCATCGACAACGACTACTCGTTTTCCTTTCAGTACATTTTCGATTGGATTGAGCTTGATGCGGACCATCAAATCCCGTACTTCTTGCGACGGGTGCATGAAGGTTCGACCAACGTATGGGTTACGATACAACCCAAATTCAAATGGGGTTTCCGACTCTTCTGAAAAGCCCAAAGTAGCGATAGTGGCCGAATCAGGTACGGGAATTACAATATCCGCCTCTACCGGATGCTCCCTTGCAAGTTGACGACCAAACTCCCGTCTGGGTTGATTGGCCAGGTTATTAAAAACGATGCTATCAGGCCGGGCGAGATAAATATACTCGAAAATGCACTGCGACAGGTTGTCTGGTTGAACCCCGACTCGAAATGACTTAGGGGTTTCACTTGTGCTGGTAATAACCACCATTTCACCTGGTTCAATCTCTCTGATGGGTGTAGCTTGAGTTACATCGAAAGCACAAGTCTCCGAAGCTAAAATGTAGGCATCCCCGAGTCTTCCAAGCCAAAGCGGACGAAATCCGTTAGGATCTCTGGCACCAATCATGATTGACTTACCCATGAACACCAGTGAATAAGCCCCTTGTAACTTTTGTAGGGTATCAATGATCCGATCCTCCAGCAACAGTTGCTGCGATCGAGCAATCAGATGGGCGATCACCTCTGTATCGGAGGTTCCATTGAAAATAGATCCGGTCTTTTCCAGATCTGTCCGAATCTGATAGGCGTTGACCAGATTGCCGTTATGGGCAATAGCTAACGGACCTCGTGAGTATTGGCGAACAAGAGGCTGTGCATTTTCGAGATTACTGCTACCGGCCGTAGAATAACGATTGTGCCCAATAGCGAGATGCCCCTCCAACTGAGCCAATATATCCATATCATTAAAAACTTCCGTTACCAACCCCATTCCCCGGTGGTAGGAAAAGGTTTGTCCTTGAGATGCAACAATACCAGCGCTTTCCTGGCCCCGGTGCTGAAGGGCGCGTAGCCCCAAATAGGCCAACTCGGAGGCGCTACGATGTCCGAAGATGCCAAAGACACCGCATTCGTCTTTTGGCCTATCGTCGTCAAAAATGGAATCAAGTTGCATTAAGACAGTTTAGCCAGAGCCTGGCAGTACTTTTCTGAGCCGGTACAAAGTCAGGAGATTAGTTCTGATTCGGTAGGCTTCTCATCAGCCCGGTGCCAATCGAATCGGTAACCGATAATTCCACCGATTGGAGCAGAGATAATGTACAACAATTCAGGCGGAAGGCCAATTTTTAAGAGGAGGAAAACCGGTAAAGAGAGGAGGGATGCAATCGGGCGAATTACCAGAATTAACAAACGAAAAAGGGTGTGAAAACCAAACTGAGATTGATACTGCAGACTACCAACACCTGACATGGATTCAATCAGTGTTTGCCAGTCAAGTTTGGTAATCATGATCAATACAGCCAAAGTTGGCGGCCCCAGAAACGCCCCCTGCCAAACGTGTCGGAGATTACAGTCTTGGCCAAATTGTTGTGCAACCCGTTTCACACCATAAGCAACGCCTGCAATACCAAGACCGTAAGTTAGCAAAAAAGCGGCCAGAGTAAAGAAACCGATCCAGAATCCGTGTTGAATTCGGTCGCCGATAATAACCTGCAGAAACAGGTTGTTGGTGAACAGATAACCAGCCGAAACAAGTATAACTCCGGCTATACTACCCAGCCCAATTTGGCCCAACGTTATAAGTCCAGTGCTTCGATTTTCCATCATTCGACAGGCCGATCTATCCTTTGTAAGAGCGCGGTGATTATAGCATCGCGCCTGCAAAGGTGTCAACTAACCGTGATTTCCCTTCTTCAGGACACTCTCTGTCTGGCAAACGATCCGCATCGGCCGGACTGTGAACTATTCGGCCGGGGGAAAGACCTCTGCGAAATGAACAACGTCTACGGCGATCCCGCTTATGCCCAAAATCGTAAGCTGAATTGGCGCCGTAGCCGGACTGATTGGTTGGACCGGTTGCACCGGGGGACACGGCAGGCTACTGCCTGGAGCAAGTGTCAAAATGCTTGACCGACCTCTACTATTTGGTTACTATCTGGTTTTATCTCAATTCAGCATAAACCTCGCTACGGATCAACTATAACTCTTCCTTACCCCTTATATTCTACATTTATTGCTAATACCAATTACGTCAAAATAATGACCTATATTCGAGCCCAGGTACGATGACCGATGTTTTGGATATTGCCTTCTTCATCACCAAAACGATTCCACGCTTCACAACAAGCATTAACCATATTGGTGATAGCTTTTGAAACAGGTATTTGAGAGGCCAATTTTCCTTAACTATTGCCCGAGGATTTGAGCTCAGGAGAATTAGGGTCTGTTACACTAAGAAGAGAAATCCTGTATCATGGGCTATGATGGAACTAACACAGGAACAATATCAAGAAATAAAGCCGTCTTTACCCGTCCAAAGAGGAAAGGTAAAACTTCCAATCGGAAGCTTCTGAATCGGATTTGGTCTGTTGCCGAGCAGGGCTGTCAATGGAGAGGTCTTCCCTCTAGGTTTGGAAATTGGCCTACAATCTATACGCGGATGAACCGAGGGGCCAAAACAGGAGTCTTAAATGGCAGATTTGAAGCCTGGCCAGCAAAGAAAATTATTCCCGTCAGGATAGAAGGCTATTGATTAGATAGTAGATCCGTGAAAGTGCATGCTGATGGAACAAGGGCATGTAAAAAAACGGTAAGCCGTCGATTGGAAAGTCAGGAGGAGGGTGGACCACAAAAATCCATCTGCTGGCCCAAGATGCTGGTCGGGCAATCGCTTTTCGACTCTCCCCTGGCCACGGTCATGATGCGCTGGAAGGAGAAGGCTGGTTGAAAGGCATCGATTGCCCTTTGGCTGTCGGCCCAATGATTATGGATCCAGCAGATGAAGGAGATACGACTCGACAGCCGGCTTTAGGCTTGATCTTCTCGGCTGTTGTTCCTGCCAAATCGAATCGCCTGGATCCTTGGGAGTCTGACCAAGAGTACGACCAAAAGAGAAATGAAGTGGAACGATTGTTCAGGGAACGGAAGGGATTTGGCCGGATCTTCTCTGGCTTGGACCAGCGGGATCGGATGTTTTCTGCTGTCTGGTTCGTTGTGCTGATTGTTGATTCGCTTAGATCGTGTTAACTAGCCCTAGTTGATGTCTGACCTTTAATATAACTCATCTGAGAACGTTTCTACATTTTACATTTTTTTGTCGTGTAGTCAAATATCAGTTATGATTCTTTTTATAAAGTATTATTTTGTCAAAAACTAACTATTTTCAGGTCAACATTAAATTCTAAAAAGGTGAGACTTCGTCCAAATCGTGTTATGATTACATTTGCAGAATGACAAGACAAGGCCCAAAAAAGACACGCTTGGCGATACAGAGCGAGTCTGCTAGAGTGTGTTGAGAAGCACTGGAACCCTTGTTATATCAGGGGAAAATGGAAGAGTATTCTTTTGGATACCGTACAATTTCTGATTTGGTCCGCAATAGCCCTAACCATTCAGTATGTACTTGTTGGCAAGTAATCTCTGCCTAATCCGCCGGTCCACCTCGCCCACTAATAGAAATTTGGTTTAACCGATCACCCGCTGAAAAATATCATCGATTAATTTGGCGCGCACCTGATCTGTCTCATCTTCAATCGGTGGCAGACCGAGTCTGGGGCCGATGGCACGCCATCGCTGGGGATGGTCATCGTCCACACAAATGGGCAAAAACCCGAGGTTGAGGTAGGTCTTGATGGCGGGTAGTCGAAAGTCGTCGGTGCATAGAATAGCACAGGTGTATTGATGCAGGTTAAAATAGTGGAGAACAGCCAGCGAAACACACCGGCCTAGCCGATGGCCGGTCTGATCCGAGTGGACACCGACCATGTGCAGTTGACCAATCGCAGTCTCCTCCACCCGTTGCCATCGCCAGGCACAGGCGGTTCCAACAGGCTGTTGCTGATAAGTGTTGAAGAACAGACCACTCTGGTCGAAGTAATCCTGATCCATGATTTCACGTCTGGCATCAGTAGCAGTTCGAGAATTGCCACCAAAAGAGTCATTGATAATGTCCGCCCAATGCTGGTCGTCACCTTCCTGGTAAGTTCGCAGGCCAAACCCAGCTGGCACTTCCAGTTCAGGCAGATACTCCAGGTCAGGCCGAATCATTCGCAATTGCATGATTTTCTTCTCCTTCCTCACTATTAGTTAAATAAAGTGTACCCATAACTTAAAGATAGCGAGTGCCATTCCGATGATAAAAGTTCGCAACGGAACGGTCACCGACTGCAGACTTTCGGCACAGCTACATAATAATGTGGATCTCTGTTTCCCTCCTAGGGATCACAAGTTATCCTCATCTATCCTCTGTAACGCGTATTCTTATAAGGGGAAACCAGGGGGTCTGGTGGCGGTGGCGACACGAGTTGTCCTTGATCAACCCAGCCACAACCCCGTTGTTCCAATTCGTGTATTAAATAGCTACGCCATTTTTCGATCTGATCTTGGTAAGTCAAATCATCGATTAAGTTATGGCATTCGCCAGGATCGGCTTCCAGGTCGAAAAACTGCTGTTGATCAATCCGGGGTAACCAGATCAACTTCCGCTTACCGTCAGTCACATACTGCATCTCCTGTCCACGAAAGTAACAGCTACAGTGTTCGCCGTGAATATACTTTCGCCACTTCTGATCAGATTGGCTAAGGAGTGGAATCAGACTTTGGCCGTCGGTGGTTTTAGGAATCTCAACACCAGCGGCATCGAGTAACGTCGGCATGATATCACGAAGTTCGACGACCTCATTAGCTACGGGTCGTTTGGTGATTTGACCGTCACGAGGCGGCGTTACGATGAACGGAATGCGTGCGCTTCCCTCATAGGCATAAGTTTTGCGCCAGAGGTGATGGTCTCCCAACATCTCACCATGGTCAGAAGTAAAGATAAACCAAGTGTTCGACATCGCATCTTGCTGATAACGGTTAAGCCAGTTCATCAACCGACCCATCTGGGTGTCGATGAACGAAATCTCACCATAGTACCCGGATCTGGCACGATGAATCTGACTCGATGTCTTTTTGCCGTGCCAAGCGTTGGGGTTAACAGCGTCTTCTGGCTGGTCGTGACAGGAGGCCCAATCACCAACAAACGGAGGGGGCATGCCGTCCTGGTGGTACATCTCGAAATAGTCCCGTGGTGGAACAAAGGGTGAATGGGGTCGGGCAAAAGAGATATTTAAAAAGAAAGGCCGTTGCTGGTCGCGTTGGGACAGAAAGTGGATGGCCCGATTCATGGTCCAGGCGGTAGGATGAAGATATTCTTCCGTATGCCAGGGGCGAGAGATCCACGAATTCCAGTCTACCCCGTGATCATCAGGCGAGATGTCGCCTTTTTTCTCTTGATCAAACCAGCGACGGTATTCGTCTTTCAGTCCATTGACAAACATTCGACCCGATTCGTCCAATTCGTGGCTATCGAACCCCATACTGGCCCGTTGCGGAGTGAAGTGGCCTTTACCGACCAGGTGAGTTTGGTAGTTGGCAGCGGAGAGTTCACCGGCTAGCGTATGCGGAAAATCGTTGGGAATAGGCCCCTGTCCAGCCCCCATGCCTAAAATACCGGTGTGCCACTGATTCATACCGGTCATGATGGTTGCACGAGAAGGGATGCAGGACGGGCAAGCGGTATAAGCGTGATGGAATCGGGTGCCGTTAGCAGCTAAAAAGTCGAGGTTGGGAGTCTCAATATAGGGATTGCCGTCTGCACCGAGACAATCACCACGCATCTGATCGACTAGGATTAAGATTAAATTGGGTCCTTGCTGTTGTATCATATTGACCTTTGGTAGATTTTATTCCGATATCAGTATAGGCCAAAAGACAAAAAAGGTCAATAGCAGGAAATAATGGAATTATCGTGTTGACGGAATTGGCAAATCAGGCTACAATCACCTTAGCTATGAGATAGATCCTATCTGACACAGATAGAATCGAGATATAGAATCGAAGTAAGGGGATAGAGATGGTCGAACTGATTGCTGATTATAAATGTATTACCGGTGAGAACCCGATGTGGCATCCGCTGGAAAATCGGGTCTACTGGCTGGATATTCCAACAGGTAGGCTCTTCCGTTATGATCCGCAAAGCGGTGAGCACGAAAACTTTTTCACCCATACTGAGGATGTTGGTGGATTTACTATTCAACAAGACGGCTCTTTGCTACTGTTCATGGCATGCGGTGCCATCGGGATCTTGCAAGGAGATCAGATTTCGTATATTATAGACGAGATTCCAGAAGAAAAGGCCTCCCGCTTCAATGACGTAATGGCTGATCCGGCAGGTCGTGTCTTCTGCGGTACTATGCCCCAAGAGGGGAGATTAGGCACTCTTTATCGGCTTGACACCGACGGTTCGATCCACCCCCTTTTGGATGGCATCGGTTGCTCCAACGGAATGGGGTTTACCGGCGATCTGAAGCAGATGTACTATACCGATTCTACCAAACGAGAGATCTATCTCTTCGATTATGAACGGGAGACCGGTGAGATTTCCAACCAACGGGTTTTCATCAGAACTCCTGATGATGAAGGGGTTCCCGATGGAATGGCGGTAGATCAAGACGGCTATATCTGGTCAGCACGATGGGATGGCCACGGACTATTTCGTTTTGATACGGAAGGAAACCTGGAACGGAAGATTGAGTTTCCTACTGCCAAGGTGTCGAGTGTCACTTTTGGTGGTGAAGATTACACCGATATTTATGCTACTACCGCTGGTGGTAACGACAAAGCCAACAACGGTGAAGAGGCCGGTGCCCTGTTCCGTGTGCGTACAAATATTAAAGGCAAACCGGAGTTTCTCTCCCGGATTAGTTAGGCGGAACTAACATGAAAGCAAAGACAAGGTTTAGTCTCTGTCTCGAGGAGTGGTCGAAGGGCACAGGCTCAGCCATAGCGGCCCTTTTACTTTTAGCTCTTGGTTTTTTGATACAGGGGTGTGTTTCTACTAAGATTGCTACCATTCAACAGAATATAGATCTCTACAAAGATCAACAGATATCGATTCGAGGAACGGTTACCGAAACACTGACGGTTCCGGGGATTAAAACAGGCGTTTATCAGATCAAGGACAGCAGTGGTCAGATCTGGGTTATTTCCTCCGAACAGATTCCCAAACGGGGTGAAACTGTACAGGTTAAAGGTACCGTCTCCACAGGGATTGAAGTGTTAGGCAAGAAATTTGGTACGGTGATTAAACAACAATTGTGATGGAACAGATACAAATTAAAAGATTATTGTTAGTGGGGTTATGCTTAATCCTATCATTAGTAGTTTCAGTCGACAGCCTGACAATGACAAATTTACTCAGACCTGATATTGATCTAGTTCAGGGTAACACAGGTGTTATCATCGTCTACTACACCCTGCCGATGGGCCAACCCTTGAAAATGGGAAATTGGGAGTATAGCATAGACGGTGGTAGATCGTGGAATAATATTCCGCCTGAATCGCTATACCATAGTCCGGCTAATCTAGGACTGCCAACGGGGCCGGGTCGTCTAAACAGCATCTTGGCCTGGAACACGCAGCAGATCGACCAGTTACGAACGGTGGTACCCCAGTTACAACTCCGGGTTCAAGCCTACGATCCGAACCCCTCTCAAGCCTGGCAGGAGATGCCGCCAACACTTATTCCTCGACAAGGACATACCACTGTTACCTGGCAGGATCGGGTCTATACTTTTGGTGGATGGAACGGTTGCCGCTTGACCTCCAGTGCTGAGTTCTACGATATTTCGTCCAATGGTTGGTACAAAGTCGATTCCATGCCGACTCCCCGCCAGCATCTGACCGCCGTTGCCGTTGATGGTGTTATTTACGCTATTGGCGGAGTTGGCCGAACTGGCAATTTAGCTGTAGTTGAAGCTTACGATCCACAATTGAATCGGTGGGCCACTCAACGTCCCATGCCGACCCCTCGACGAGCGCTGGCCGCTACCGTAGTTGATGGGCGAATCTATGCTGTTGGCGGACATAACGGCACCTCGCTGACAACAGTGGAAATCTATGACCCGGCGACGGATTCATGGATGACCGGAACCCAGATGCCCGCACCTCGACATAGTATGGGCCTAACTACATTGGGAGGGAAAATCTATGTCATCGGCGGCTTTAATGGCCGTATCCTTAAGAGTGTGCTGGTCTATGACCCAAAACTCGACCAGTGGCAGCAACTAGCAGATTTGCAAGTGCCTCGCTACGGCCTAACTGCGGTGAGGCATCAATCTCTTAACCAGATCTACGCTATCGGTGGCCGCCCAAATAGGGGAGTAAGCGCTGGTGGGTCAAGTCTTACCCACTCTTCGTCTGGAACTGGTGTAGAGGTGTTAACAGTTAATCAGCTAAACAGCGAACTCTGGCGCCCATTTGTACCACTTCAAACCGGTCGGATTTGCGCTGGTGCCGTCTTGCTCTCAGATCAACTCTACATAATCGGTGGCACCGGTAAAGTGGCGAACTGGACCGCGGAAACGCTAGAACTTGAATCCCCAACCGGATACGCTGAGACACAACCGATCATCCTGCAGAATAGTTTAATCGCTGATCTCCAATCGCCGAAAATGTTTGCTGAAGTTAAAGGAGACACTACTGTTTTTGGGGAGATCGGTGGACAGGAAGCCGAACGGTGGACACTCGATATCGCGCCTTTTGGTTTGGGCGACTTTCAATCGATTAGCCAGGGTCTTGCTTCAACCGTAATATCCCAATCGACTGACAATGAACTGGGACGTTGGAACACCAGCGGTTTAAGCGACGGTCTATACCTGGTTCGATTGCAGGTCTTTCATTCTGCTAACGTGGCCCCTAACAGTCCGGCAGAAACCTACCTTATCGTACGACTCCAGCGTTAAGTCGTTGACCCATTATGCGAACGTACTCTCCCTGCCCCTGATCAGGCTAAACTTTTTTGTCATTCCCAACTAGCAGCCAAGCGGCCTTGATATGGGGACCCAACATCGTGCTAAGACATCAAACGCCTTCTCAAAATTCCCGTCTTGAACAGGCCGGTGCCGAAATAGTGGGCGGATTCAAGCCACGTTTTTCTTGTCTTTAAGTGATAAGGTGATTTGATAGGCGGGGAATGTTACGGAGTAGTACTCCGTTCTATGGCTTAATTTTTAAGTAGTGAGGAGGCTGTAGGTATGCCTTTTAGCCTTTTGTCTTACGTACGTCCTGAGCATCCGGAGATCCAAGGGGTCATACCGGTATCCTGACCTGATTCACAATAGAAGCATTTTCTGTATCAGTCCGGAGTGGAATCCGGTAGAAAAAGTCTGAACTGATTTTGTCCGGCAAATCATATGACAAAGTTTGCGATCTCATCGGTCAAACCAAATCTTCATCTGCAAAGACCTTTGGGAATACAACACATTCGTTTGCTTTAGGGAAAAGCTTCCAGATCATCTTGGGAGAGGGTAATCAGCCAGAATATCGAAACCATATCAATGGTCTGGAAGGATGCTGGGGTTACCTTCCAAGAAGGCTGGCGGCTAAAGGCGGTATCAGAAAGAAAAGATCGCCTTTGTATTTGGCGGAATATGTAAGGCCATGGTATGATCCGCCTGCTCTTCCACGCAAAAGTCCGGCACATTAGTAACTAAAATGCCTTTTTGCGTTGCTGTTTCAATGTCAATTTTATCGGTACCGGTACCGAGTCTTGAGATAACTCGACACTGCAACAGGTTTTCGATTACGACCTGTGACAGGGAGACTGAAATGGCAAAAAGCGCATCACAATCAGAAACATACGGAATTACTTCGTCTGGTGTATTGGCTTCGATTTGCAGCGGATTAAGATGATATTTTTGGTAGAGTTCGGTTTCGAACTTGCTAACCGGAAACAGGGTTGCATTCAACCGAACCAGTTTGCGATCTGATAAATGGCTCCAGTTCATAATTTTAATTTAAATCCGATGTGTAGAGGGTTGAATCTATAGGCTAACAGCCATTTGAGGTGCCGAGACTTGAGAGTAACAGTGCCAAGACAGTTTTCTGGATCTAATTTTAACCTCCCCAGTTAGTAAACTGTCCTGGGTCTAAATAAAAATATGGTAAATCTTCACGTCAGCTACCATTCCGAAGAGCATCCACCAGGACCCGACCACAAAATCACCTAAGATCAGACCAAAGAAGAAAGGGACTGCTCGTTGGTAGCCTTTGACGCCGGCAGTTCTAAGGATAATCGTCTTCGATAACCAACTGATAAAAAAGGGGCACCAGAAGTAGTCTATGGCAAAGCTAACTGCCAGCGAGTAACCTGCTGGATGAAGTGGCCACCAGAAAAAGCGAATTCGCAAGAATAAAAGGATCAGTGTAAAAAAAGCACCAACCCCCATAAATCCGATCTTCTTCCATTCCGGTGAAATTGGGTTTTGTAGCCAACCCGATAATTGCCTCATGGCTCCGTTGCCAACCCAGAGTCGGAATCCGGTCACCCGAGAAATAGCTCCGTCTCGATACATCATGTCCAGATTAACCCAAAAGGCACCAATCAGGCCAATCCCCCCTGCAGCTATCATGGCCCAGAGGAATCTACTATTTTTGATTTTCGCGTTTTCAGCGATCTTGAGGGCTTCGAACTGATTGGGCATTGGATGGGGACGATACCCTCGATTGAACCAGAAAAAGAAAGACATGGCTGTCAGGTTGCTTGCTCCCCACCATTTACTGCCAAATACTGTTACCATCATCTCCAAAGGATGGTTAAAAATTCCGTGTGGCGCCCCAAATTCGGCTCGTAACCGGGTGACTGCAACCGCAATAGCAAAGTAGATGCTGAAAAAGGTAATGGTCGCCATTATCGACATGTTGGCCAGGTGACCGAAAACGAGTAAAAATAGGCTACAGACAATCAGGCCGATCAATGCGGTTCGATATCGCATTGGTTCTTTAGCGTCGATCTGGGACAGAGGAGATCTGGCTATCCGCAGAGCGAAAGCCAGATGCTTGCGGGTCAACCAGCAGGCGATGCCAGCCAGGCAGACCCAAGCACCGGCCGATTGTTCATGAAAGAAAGGAAAGCCCGGGATCTGGTTTAACCCCAGATAGGTTGTCAAAATACGCGATAATTTCCGCAAAATGAAGAAGAACCAGCAGGAGAAAGAGAGATCCAGCGGCAAGAAAAAACCGATGCCGATCATAAACGGATAGAAAGAAATCCGTGTTGTTCCGATCGCATTCCACGGTTTCTCAGTAAAGTACTGTTTGATATCGAACAGCTTAAGGTGTAGATGAGGCACAGAAGGGAACAATGTATTTAGGCCGCTCAAAATATCAAATGCCGCCACAACGGCAAATCCAATCCACAACATTCGAGACCTAAAGAAACTACTCGACTGCACCATGTTCAGCGGGAGTTGAATGACGGGAAAGGCCAACCGCTCATTCTGTATCCATTGACGACGCAGCAGCGTATTCAGACAGTGCATCAGCAACAATAAAACTGACATAAAACCGATCCAGGTAACGGCCGGCAGTAACCACTCTTGAAGGTGATCCGTTCGATACAAG
Source organism: Candidatus Poribacteria bacterium (assembly GCA_030748495.1). Lineage (GTDB taxonomy): Bacteria > Poribacteria > WGA-4E > WGA-4E > UBA9662. Next base: position 13,626 of record JASMLX010000005.1, read on the forward strand.
GTCGAATCGCCTTCGTAATACCCGGTCAGGATGTTGGGAGAGCTAACGGTAAAGTACCGTGGAATGTAGTGAAAAAATAGATTTCGCCAATCGTTTTCAGCCGAAGCAAAACGGTAAGGGTGAACCACAACGGCGAATAAATCTTGCAACATTCCGTAAGCTGATAAAGAGGTGCCAATGACCAACATAACATAGGTAGTAAGCAGGTCAGCAGCAGTAAAGAGACGTAAGCGGAGAGATAGCGACAGGCCATTGTTAATGACGACCAGACAGAACAGGATAAAAACGGGATAGATGAATAAAGGGAGAGCAGTGGCCTGAGAGCCATATTTCATCTCAGCTACCGTTACCCAGTAGACCTCAAACGGCAGAAGAATCAAGCCAAATAGAATCGCCCGCCGATTAGCTGTTGGGAACGATTGGCGAATGGGCGTTCTGGTCATTCAGATGATTGCTTGAGTCAGACCAACACCAGCTATAAGAACTCGACTCTTGACTTCGACTCTGCTTCCAGACCTTTCAAAATATTCAAGTTATTATGGTGTAAAGTATAGCCTGCGCTGGCATAGGTGCCTGACTAGGCTAGAATCTGTGTTTGGAAGTTAGTTCTTTTATGGCGAAATTAGCATCATGGATAGTAGACAGAGAAGATTCTGTGTTCTGGATGCTGGACATCTCTACCATTGGTTGTGAAGTATTGCAGAGGGAGGGAAAAGTCAGCTACCAGGCCGTCCAACCACCATCGACGATCAAATTCTGACCTGTAATGTAACTACCTGCTTCGCTAGCTAGCAAAACAACTGCTCCTTTTAACTCTTCTGGTCGGCCCATCCGGCCCAAGGGCACTTTTTCTTCTAACTTCGCAATAAAACCTGGTAACTGTTGACTAACAGTTGGTTTGGGAAAAGGTCCCGGGCTGATGGCGTTGACCCGAATATTATCCTGGGCCCAGTAGGCGGCCAGATGTCGGGTTAGGTGGACAACGCCACCTTTCAGGGCGTGATAATTTGGCGGGCTGTTAATCGGTAGATTTTCATAAGCTGACGGATAGCTGGCTACTACACCATACATGCTGGCGATATTGATAATCGAACCGGCCATCTGGCGTTGCTGCAGATGTTTAGCCACATCGCGAGCCAGCAAAAAATAACTGGTGACTCCGACATGATAAGCTTGATTAAAGTCTTCAGCGGTGGCTTCATCTATGTCCGGTGCGGTGCCGCCGTAAGCGTTGTTAATCAGGATATCGATCTGCCCCACCTTCTTGATCACCGCCTCTAAAAAGTCAGGGATCGATTCTGATTCACCTTGGCTAAACTCGATCGCACAGTGCCCATCACCCGGCAGGCATTTGGCTAATTCTGTGGCTTTATGTCTCTCCCGGCTGGTAACGACAACTGTTGCTCCAACTTCGGCCAACGCATGACTCATAGCTGAACCCAGCCATCCACAAGCCCCGGTAATGATGGCGACTTTTCCCGACAAATCAAATAGATCTAGAACACTCCGGTTACTCATCGGTTTAACAACCTCACTGGCTAAAGGTACTATATTTTACCAGACCGGTTTTTACTGGACCCGGCGGTAAAAAAAGGCTCTTTTTTGATATCACCGATTAGTGGATCGTCCAGACATTCATTTTTCAGACCACTTTCGATAACCTTTAACGATTCAGCCGCCTTTACATCTGGATAATGTTTTTCCATTAGATTTTCTTAATGAATCCGATAGCTGAAGCTCGTTTCTTCAGATGATAGTTGCTGATAATAGATAATATACTCAAATCCAAGATATAATACAATAAGTTTTGTTTTTATGAAGTTTTGTTTATATGGTACCAGTGGTAAGATTTAAACACCTGTTATTAGGTGGATTACTAGGTGGAGTCGATCTGAGTTGGATTTTGCTCTCTAGCTATTCTTCCTGTCCAACCATTGGCTATCTCTGCTTGACCTGTTTGCTAATCATCTCTTGTGGCAAGCAGGTCGTTGTACCTGTTGCTCCTGAACCTGATTGGCTACAGCAACCACCCGCCAATACCAACTTTTACTATGGCATTGGTGGGCCTGCTAAGACTATGGGTGAAGCCAAAGAGATAGCCAGAGCCGAATTAGCCCGTGCTATCGAGGTCCAGATTGAATCTGAAATTACGCTAAAAATGGAAGAGAGCAATCAAAACGTCAATAGGCTTTTCGTTGACAGGAGCCGTAGTTATGCCACCAGAAAGCTACCAGATGTCCAACTGGAACAGCATGAAGGGGAGATAGGCAACTACGCTTTGGCTCGAGTAAGGCGTTCTATTGTGCAGAAATTGTTGGCAGAAGCGGCCGAACAGGCCCAGTTGGAAGTTAGTGCTTATCAAGAAAATGGCCATAATGCTTTGAAAACAGGCAACCTCAATTTTGCACTTGGCCAGTATCAACAAGCTCTAGAGATTGCCAAGACACTACCTCTGGACTATAATCGACTGGATGAGGGATTATGGACGGCACAGATTGAACGCCAGATGACCGAGATTCGGAATAACCTGGAGTTGCACATTATTTCGGGTGATAACCAGTCCGGGATTTATGGCAGTTCGTTGGCGGAACCCATTGTAGTGCAGATGCAAATCAATCAAATGCCGATCCCCAACCTGCCGCTACAAGTTCAGTTTGCCAGTGGGTTAGGAGAACTGAAGGGAAATAGCGGCAAAAGTGGTTCCTCCATCCAAATAGAAACGAACCCACAAGGCAAAGCTACCTTTTCTGTCATTTTGATTGAATCTTTATCGAGACAGAACCAAATTCAAGTATCGATGGCTAATCGAGACTTTGGTACGCGTAAGGTCTTGGCAACCTATGCTTCTGACCTGCATCATTTTGAACAAAATCAGCAGCCTACAATTGTCTTGAACGGATCGACTAACCAACAAGACTTTAGTGTTAATAGTCGTGTGCCTTTCCAAGTTACGGTTGCACAAACATGTTACCTATATCTGTTTCAGATAACAGCCGACAGCAGTTTAGTTCCTTTGGAGTCGATACTCCTTAATCAAGCCTACCAACAGGATGAGTGGCGCGTCTACCAAATCGGTTCCGGTTGGTCACTGGAAATAGATGCAGTGGATATCACGGCCGATTACGGGTATGGATTGGAAACTTTAATTGCGGTTACGACCAATCAACCGTGGGCAGACGCAGACGGCATGTCGTCGGTTACTGATATGCTCTCTGAACTGAATCGAGATTTTGGCAATGACTGGCAAGCCAATTGGGTCAGCTATCGAATTGTCCGCTGAACAAGAGCAGTTCGTAATAAGTTGTAAGCTAAATAAATATTTCTCGCAGGCCCCAAGTAAATGTGATGATCCTGGTAGAAGCCAAAGTTGTGGTTCTGGCATAGAATCTGATGGGAATAGCTCTTTGACTGCTTGGCCCAAAAACCCAACGAAAGGAGGTGGGATGATCCCATCTCCGTAGGAGCGACGCAGCACTGAGTTATTGGGTTGTTTCCCCATCTGGTGTGCGGGTGACGAATTCTGTCTCCGATTGACTTTCTATGCTTCGCCCGCCAACCGCTAACTATTGGGCGAAGTATCTCACCCTGTCAGACCAACGCATCATTCACCCGCACCAGCACCAACTGAGAATCAAGATCAAAGGTGCTACTTCGCCCCTACAAAACCCCCACTTGCCCTTCGGACTTCCTCCCCTTTTATAAAAAGGGCACCCTTAGTAAGGGAGAGGATAGAAGAGGGGGTTCATCCCTGCTGAAGGCTAATGTTGTGGTTCTGGCATAGAATCTGATGGGAATAGCTCTTTGACTGCTTGGCCCAAAAACCCAACGAAAGGAGGTAGGGTGACTCCATCCCCGTAGGGCGACGCAGCACTGAGTTATTGGGTTGTTTCCCCATCTGGCGTGCGAGGGACGAATCCTGTCTCCGATTGACTTTCTATGCTTCGCCCGCCACAGTCACGATTACGGTGGCGGGTACTGATGCCGACAATAATAGCTTGACCTATACAGTGGTTGACCAACCTAACATACACTCCCAGTGCTAATTACAATGGGGCCGATTCTTTTACCTTCAAGGTTAATGATGGAACCGTCGATAGCTAATCCTTTCAATCCAGAGACCTGAATACCTTTCCAACTGAGTTAGGATGCGGAGGTGAGGCTGACCGTTTGTGATGTAACGGGTGAAACTGTCAGGAAAATGGAGTTGGGCCATCTAACAGCCGGCAGTTACAGCCAGACAGAGAAAGCTATTTATTGGGATGGCCAGACAGAAACCGGAGAGCAGGTGGGCTCAGGCACCTATCTCTATCAATCGCAAGCGCGCCTGATGCCTCAGGCGGGTGACTATACAGAAACCAGGAAGATGGTGATTCTGAAATAGTCTTCAGCTTAACCTGGAGTTGCGCAAAAATCCCTTTAGGTGAATCCTACCTGAAGGTTTTTTTGTTTTATCAGCTTTATGCCATCTACTTAGATCGTGGTGACCGGTTTCTCAATTTTATGTGACGGATTCGAAATACCGTAGTGGGGGGAGTCATGATCCCTGTCAGCAATTTTCTCCACTTTATTCTCCTGTTCTAAATTCTACCTCTATTTTCTGGTCTGGATGAGCTGTTATTATGCGCCCTATCAGCGTGTGTAATACTGCTTTTCGTGTCTTCTCATCTCGTTGCAACTCTAATCTCAATAGCTGTCTAAAGGTCGATAGCTCGATAGAACCTCTGTGCTTCAACTGCGACAACTGTTCAAGGCAATGACTCAGTTACCATTTTTTATAGAATTAATCTTGACTGAATGTGTACCGTGTGATATATCACATTCGAAAGTCTTGCCCCAGACCGATCGCCTAAAAAACGAGACGCTAGCGTGAAACCGGTGGTTGTGCCTAGAGAGAGCCCCGTTTTGCTTGAGTGCGAAGTGATTATAGCAGGCGTGGGCACAAGCTGGTTCTCAGACACTCGTGCATGATGGACAATGGATCCCGTCAATGGGTCCATTTTCAGCTCGATTCTGTTACTCCTCCAACATCTTGGATAAAAAAGAAAATCAAAAAATATAGCTACAAAACCGAAACATCTTCAGATGCGGCTTAGACTTAGACTAATTGCAGTATCTTCTGCTTAATCTAACCGACCGAATCCAGCAGTTACTTCAATGTATCCACCTTTGGTTAAAAGCTATAGATTCCAAGCTAACTTAACCTGTTAAATTTTGTCGTGTAGTGAAATGTACAATATAAAATGAGCCATTTTATTTATCAGTATGTCATAGGGTTGACTGTATTCGGTATCGGGTTATTCTACGCTTTTAAACAAGGGTATATCGGAATTTCCAGTGGCAAGTTCCGAAACCTTCTGGTGCTGTTGGTAACATTCCTGTTCTTCTTTGCCCTTCATGGCCATCTACAATTTGCACCGATGTCTGAGTTGGATGCTGTACCTTACACCGGACAGGAAACCAGAAAATCCGCTTTGGGAACCCCTCTGGATTATGGGATTATGGTCGTTTACTTCGTCATCATCCTGATTGTTGGCACCAGATTTAGCCGCAGACAGAAAACCTTAAAAGACTTTTTCTTCGGAGGTCAACGGTTCTCGTGGTGGCTCATTACCTTCAGTTTGCTGGCAACAACTATCGGTTCCTACAGCTTTGTCAAATATAGCCGTGTTGCCTATGCCTACGGGTTAGGTAGCAGCCAAACCTATTCCAATGACTGGATGTGGCTGCCATTACTCTTATTTGGCTGGCTCCCTATCATGTATTTTTCCCGGCTAACCTCTATTCCTGAATACTTTGAGCAGCGGTTTGACCGACAGGTGCGCGGGTGGGTAACCGCCTTCATCTTAATTTACCTAATCGGCTACGTCGGCGTAAACCTGTTCACTATGGGGAAGGTGCTAAACATTCTGCTAGGATGGCCGATCCTAACATCCGCAGTTCTGGTGGCGGCAATATCTGCGGTCTATGTTACGGCCGGCGGACAGACCAGCGTGATTATGACAGATCTCTTTCAAGGAGTGATGCTGCTCGCAACAGGGATACTTATACTATTTCTAGGGATTAATCATCTCGGTGGGCTGGAACAATTCTGGGGACATCTTCCTCGTGCGCACCGCTTGGCTTTTCCTAACTTTAATTCAGATCCATCCTTCCCAAGTGTCGGTATATTTTGGCAAGATGGCATGGCCAATACAGCCATGTTCTTTTTTTTAAACCAAGGATTTGCCATGAGGTTCATGTCAGCGAAATCGCTAATGGATGGCAGAAAATCCATATTGGTAGTGGTACTGGTTTTGATGCCAATCGCGGCAGTTGTGGTTGCCTCGGGTGGATGGGTAGCAAAAGCACTGGTTCATGCAGGAATGTTACCGCCAAATATCAGAGCAGATGAAGCCTTCTTTGTTGCCTCCGAGTTCTTAAGTAAGCCGGGCGTTTTCGGACTAATCCTGGCAACCATGACAGCAGCATTGATGTCGACGGTAGACACACTTATCACAGCCATCGCAGCCATTGTAGTTAATGATATATATCAGCCGCTATTTGATCCCGATGCATCCGAGAAGAAACTTTTAAAAGTTGCCCGCTGGAGTTCGGTATCGGTCACGTTGCTGGGTGTACTTCTGGTTCCGGTCTTTATGTCTTTCAAAACAATTTACGAAGCTCACGGTGCCTTTACCGCTGCTGTCACCCCACCTTTAGTCGTCGCCCTTTTGCTTAGTGTTTTTTGGCGTCGTTATACTCGGAAAGCCGCTTTATTTACCCTGGTCGGTGGAATGGGAGCAATCGTCTTTTCACTGTTTTTACCGGAAATTATCAGCCCTTTTGCCCATGGCGTACCGATGAAGTCATCTGGGAGCAGTATCTTTTCTGGTATGAGCCAGTATAAATTTATGCGTGCTTTTTATGGCTTGTCTATCAGTACCGTAATTGGATTTATCACCACTTTTTTCACCTCTCCAGAACCGTTTGAGAAGCAAAATGGATACGTGTGGGGAACAATTGAAAAGGCATTGGAACGGTATAAAGGATCTGCCGGCCAAGAACGAGAAAGCCAATTCGATTCTGCTTTACCGGTAATCTCAGATGAAGAAATAACCAGAACGGGTGCACATCAACTACCGTTTGTGTCTATATCCCAGTCACTAGCAGATGCGCTCAATGCCAAAACATCCGATCTCGTTTACATCTCTGATAGTCGATGGTGGTTAGGTGGCTTAAATTCAACCCATGCAATTATCGAACGGATTGAACCCAGTAACCAAAACTTAATTCTTCTCGGTCAGGATATACACACCCAAATAGTTGCTAAAAACCGAGCGAAAATACCACTGCGAATCGAAAGGCTATACTGATCTATTTTGAGTTCAAACTCACAATCTGTGCGAAATGTGGGAAAGAAGAACAACCAAGGCAAGCATTAACAGGCTCGCCTTTTTTGTTTCGAGGATTCAAGTCGGATCAGAATCAAACGACAATTATAGTATCTTCTAAACTTCCTTCTTGTGTAAGGTGGGTCAATTTCTTCGACTCACCTTCTTTTTTACCCCAACCTACATTTAAAATCTCGAATCTAACCTGCGGATTGACAGTTGCAGCGATATTCTTATAGGTGCTTGAATCTGCACATTGACTTTAGCTGCGAATTCTACTCTTGCCACATCTCTCATTTACCGCTCTGCTATTGAGACCTGTTTTGCCCCCAAGGAGCTTTATAGCCATGTTTTTTTAGTTTTCAATGGCGGCTGCTCAGCTAAGTAGTTTAATCCTGGCTTGGTTCCAATTCAATTGAACTTGCAATAACTTTTGTCATGATGTATTCTCCATTTTAGGCTTCAAATGAGTTGGGACGTAACCCCTACCATAACTCATTTGAGGCTGTTTCTACATGATTTTGTTGTGTCGTGAGAAACTTTTTATAAAGAAACTCGGGAGCCAAAGAAATGCAAGCAGAAGATTACCAGTTTTTTCAAACCCACGGCTACGTGTCTTTGGGTAAAATTTTTACCGACGATGAGGTCCAGTATTTCTTAGATGCTTTCGATCGGGATCGAGCGAACTATCCAAGCTACTGGTATAAGTTTGGGCATCACCAAACCATCAATTGCGATAGCTTGGCCAGCGCCCCGGAATTCGACCAACTCATCCGTCATCCCGAGGTGATGGCCCCCTTACAGACCCTGATGGGTGGTCCCGTCTGTTTTTCGGAGATTTGCATTCGACATATGGCGCCTTATGATGGCCAACCCAACCAGGGCTGGCATCGAGATCGTCCACACTGGTTTGACCACCCGTTGCGAATGGACTATATCCAACTGATGGTCTACCTGGCTGATGTGGATCAAATGACCCACTGTTTTTCGATTTCGCCTGAAGGAATTGACCAGGAGGTGCTGGGGATAGAAGAACAGTTAGATCGGGCTAATGGACTCGACTTACACGGACCGGCTGGCACTGCTATTTTGTTCAATGTTGCGGTCCTACATACAGCGACCACCCGAATTACCCAACGGGAACGAAAGACGGTGCAGATCTACTACGGCCATAGAGATCGACCCTTTTTAAGTAACGACTCGATAATGCCGCCTGCACTGTGTCTTGATCATCCTGATCCGGAAGTGCGTGCCTTTTACGGTGTATTGAACGATAAAACACGAACTTATCTGGAGAGAACAAAAGTTGAGAATACGGATATGAGGCAAGAACTGAGTGTGGAGGAGATGGGGGAAATTCTGTACCAGATCGATATCGAAAACAGGAAACGGCATTAATTCAGATGACATTAGTTCAGATAATGTGGCCTGAAACACACAGCTATCGTTAGAACTGCAATTGCGACTAGACAAGATATGCATCCCTGATTAGAAGGTCAGTAGTTTGGTAGAGGTGCGTACTGTCTACTTTGGCTGGCCTTGTTAGCTCCGATCTCAGCTCGGTTGGGAAAAGCGTGCTGACCGGAGGGTGGCAGTTTTGGTTAAATCAAATTGGTGAAATGATTACGTTAAGAAAATTGTAAGTGAAGGAGAAATTGAGATATTATGAGTAGTCCGAATATCAGGATTATTATTTGCGGGGCTTTTGGGCAGATGGGAAAAATGCTGATCCGGCTGGTAGATCAGCAAGAAGACATGGTACTGGCTGGCGCAGTCGACGCACCCAACCATCCAGATCTGGGTCAGGATGCTGGCGAGAATGCGGGTGTTGGGAGGCTAGGTATACCGGTTGTCAGCGACTTGACCAAAGTAATTGAGGATGGCGATGTAGTGATCGAATTTTCAGCCCCGGTACCGACTGTAGAACACCTTCGTCAGGTGGCGGAAGCCAACCGGGAACTGGGTCAAAAAGCGATGGTAATTGGTACCACCGGATCAAGCGAAGAACAATTGCAAGAGATTAGTGATCTGGCCCAACAGGTACCGTGCCTGATGTCGCCCAATATGAGCCTCGGTGTCAATGTCCTCTTAAAAGCCGTTCACCTGGTGGCCAAGGCCCTGGGTGACGATTACGATGTAGAGGTCCTCGAAGCCCACCATAACATCAAGAAAGATGCGCCCAGTGGAACGGCTATCCGTATCGCCGAGGTCTTGGCCGATGCACTGGATCGGGATCTACAACAGACCGGTGTTTACGGACGAGAGGGCATGGTTGGAGCAAGAACGAAGAAAGAGATCGGCATTCACGCTATCCGCGGTGGTGACATCGTTGGCGATCATACCATTCTCTTTGCTGGAACCGGGGAACGGTTGGAGGTCACACACCGCGCTCATAGCCGGGAATCGTTTGCCGGCGGTGCTATTCGTGCCGCCCGCTGGGTGATCAATGCCCCGAACGGACTGCACGATATCAGTCAGGTTCTGGGTTTATAGCCGTTGACAACCGGCTAGGCGTAGACCGTCAATCGGTCGGGCATTTGCGGATTGTGCGCCCATAGCTCTTCCGGATCATAAATCCTGGGCGTCTGAATTGCCTCGTCCGGCAGTTGCCAGTCAGGGTTGTAGTGCTGGATCAGTGGAACGATATTCCGATAGGCAATTCGATCTTTCAGATCTTCTGAACAACCGGCTTCCTCGATAATTCGCTGCAGAAAGCGATAGTCGTAGTAAGGCAGATCAGCCCCAAAGATAATTCGGTCTTGCCCTACCTTATTGGCTAAAGCGGTGAAATCCCATTCAGAGTCTCTGGCATCTGGATACTGAACCACCTCGAACCAGATATTATCAAAGCGGGCGAAGTTGTCAGTTGCGTAAGTGCTGGCATGAACGATAAACTGGGCCGTCGGAAACATCCGTGCGATATCAGCCATCAGTCGGTCGTGCAGGTGTAGGTTGCACAATCCGCCACGAGCGGCTGCCGCTTCAATGAAGGGGATGGCATCTTCCCGAACTGGAGGATGGCCAACGATACCGACCAGTCCCAGTTCGCTCATTGCTCTTTCTACCTCCTCGATCCCACGTTGGCCAAATCGAGGCTCAATCAAGGCTAATCCAATAGGAAATCGATCTGGGAATGCCTGTCCGGCACGAGCAATAACGGCGTTTTGATCCCAGATATCATCGACGCCTCGGGTGATTAGGCTGCCAACTGCCGTCGGCATGGAGATCGCCGCATAGATGTTGGTTTCAGCAAAGCGAGACAAGCACATAGCCGTATTTTGCCCCACGGGCGGAACACGGTTAATGGTAAGTCCAATGTGGTTATGACAATCGATATAAGGTCTCATCATGTTTCCTTTAAACACAGATCAGATCTTCAGATGCTGATTTGTGGATCTCGTTTAAGTAACTTATGCACTTTGGTAGGGTTCAGATCTTCGGTGTATGGTATCTCAACAAAACCTTTGTCATCAAAACGCATCACCTAGCTGATTTTACCATTTTTCCATTTGGCATCACCTTGGATTTTACTATCGTTTTGGGTTAGGGAATCGTCTTTGACATCATTGCCCTTTCCCCTACCAAAAGAAAAATATAATACAGCCGAATTGTCAACCGCTTTTCCGGAATGACAAAATACCATAACCAGAATTGTGATCGATAAAAAAGATGTTCGCATTATCATTGATGAGTTCTCTTTCCCATGGAAATTTATGGGTTCTTGATTCGAGTGTCAAGCGTAGCCGGGCAGAGGTTGAGAAAATACCATCACAGGTGTCTTAGAGTCAAGGCATTTGCGGGGGCGGTGACTCAAGTGTTCTCGTAACAAAAAAATACTTCGCCGTTGCGTTTGTCTGGTGCAACTACAACCGATGAAGATTGATGTGTTTTCAATGCTAGTTTGAAAGTTGGCCGAAGTTTTTCTATCCGGCTTCGATTTAAACCAGTTTATGAACGGATAAGATGAGAAGAAGGATGGTGAAGTTGAGTCTAGGTAAGCATTCCTAATCGTGATCCAGGTCGTTAATGATTACAACCAAATGTAAATTATCGCTAAATGAAATCAAGTCTAATATAATCGTGGTTCAAATCTTGACTCTAGTTTTCTGTTAAGCTAAATTATACAAATGTATAGGTGGATTAAAAACTAACAAAAGCCCCATCTCTAGTGACAATTACTACTGTCATCCAAGGCCAGCTTACAAACCACCAGTATAAAAAAAGGAGAGCCCATGGACCGTCCCAATATTTTACTATTGATGACTGATCAACAACGAGGGGATTGCCTGGGGATAGATGGACATCCCGTGCTCCAGACGCCTTATCTGGACGAAATTGCATCGCACGGCATCCGTTTTCGTCGAGGTTACAGTGCCTGTCCAGTCTGTGTCCCCGCTCGTCGTACTTTAATGACAGGACAAAAAGCCAGTTCACACGGCGTTTTCATGAACCACCACGCACTTCTGGATGGTCCCACCCTGCCCGGTGGACTAGCCAAAGAAGGCTATCAAACACACCTGGTGGGTAAACTGCACCTATCCCCTCCCCGCAAACTCTACGGCTTTAACTCCTCGGACTGGTCGGATAGTCCCAGACCGGACCCAGTTTTGGATGATTATGAGCGTTTTCTAATCAGCCAAGGGGTGACACAACCTAGAGCAGGTCTGGCCCATGGTGCCAGTGTTAACGGATACCCAGCCCGTCCCTTTCATCTAGAGGAACGGTTTCATTTCAGTAACTGGTGTGCTGACCGTGCCCTCAACTTTCTGGAGAGACGAGATCCGACAGTGCCCTTCTTTTTGAAAGTTAGCTTCCATCAGCCGCACCAACCGCTGACCCCACCAGCCGTTTACTTCGATCGGTATCTGCAGATGGATCTACCGGAACCCATCGTAGGGGATTGGGCTAAAGTGTTCGATCAACCACAACGTGGACTACCCGTTAATGCCTGGCGGGTTAATCTGGAGGCGGCGGTTCAAAAACAGATGCAAGCCGGGTATTACGGCTGTATTAACCATATCGATGATCAAATCGGTCGGATTATGGAGGTGTTGCCGAAAAATACCGTAGTGATCTTTGTCTCTGACCACGGCGAAATGTTGGGTGACCATCAGTGGATTCGAAAACGAAATGCTTTTGAAGCCTCGGCTCGAGTGCCATTTTTAATCCGGTTCCCGTCCAACCTGGGAATTAAGCAGGAAAAAGTACTGGATCATCCGGTGGAATTGATGGATATTATGCCCACCTGTTTAGAGTTAGCTGGGGTCGATATTCCAGATAGTGTCAATGGTCGAAGCCTATTACCGATTATCGAAAATCCGGCAGCTGATTGGCGGGGATATGTACATGGAGAATGTGCTCAAATCCCAACCCTCAATAGTGGGATGCAATACTTGACAAACGGTAAAATGAAATATATCTGGTATCCTGGTACCGGCGGGGAACACTATTTTGACCTGACCAATGATCCGAATGAGATGATCAACCTGGCTTCAGATCCAGCACACCGAGATGAGAGGGACTACTGGCGTTCAACCTTGATAGGTGAGTTGAGCGGACGAGCAGAAGGCTTCACCGATGGCAAGCAATTACGAACCTTAGTTTGAGAAACTATAACCTGCTCAGATATATTCCAAACGATCGTTATTGCTCACTCAACAAAGAATTAGGAATTCACAGCTGATGGTGGCAATTATGGAGGAGATTCCTATCAGCCATTTAATTCGCCGTGAATTAAATTCATGGATATCCAAAGGTCAGAAAAGGTTAAATAACAGTTCAACTGTCATTCCAATGATCTTTTTCTAGGCGGGAATCCAGAAAGTAGATGCTAACGTCGAAGGTTCGGACAACTAGATTGAAATTCGACGCCACTCTGTGGCAAAATATATCCAAATTAACCTCGTATTTTTACTTGTCACAGAGATGGAAAAGGTAACCGTCACCACCAAACCCAACGGCGCGGGTCGAAACTGGTTAGAGATAGGTCACTTTAAAGATGACGATTTTGGTCGTTCTAACTGGATTAAAAAGGGCGATCCAAATCAAGATCGGCACCTGAAAGTTGATCGGCAACATTCAGATCGAGGAGACACGCTTGACTGGGTAATTCTGATTCCGGAAACCTATCCGTGGACGATCGTCAAAGTCAGCTACGATCGCCTTAATCCACGTAGCTACGAAGTTCTGTGGCCGCTAGCGGATCAGGTAGAAACAACAGAGGGTGCCAGTTACGTTAGCAGTCCACTACCAATTCCCACACAGCAACCCCCACTTGCTCAAGATTCGAAAACTGAAGCCGAAAAGATTGAACAGGTCTACCAACTAGCTAAAGGGAACGACGAACTAATTAGGTTGTTGAATCAGTTGCTCCCTCGATCACCAGAGTAAATTCCCCCTTTGGTTGCGTCTGCTGATATTTATCCACTGCTTCTGCTAACTGACCCCGAAACAGTTCCTCAAACTTTTTAGTCAGCTCTCGCGCCACGCAAATGCGCCGATTGCCCAAGATCTCCAAAGCGTCCTGGAGAAATTTGAGTGCCCGATGGGGCGATTCATAGAAAATCAAGGTTCGTTTTTCAGTGGCGATTTCGGTTAAGCGCCGTCGACGGCGACCTGATTTGGGCGATAAAAAGCCCTCGAACACAAAGTTGTGCAAAGGCAACCCGGCTACAGAAGCAGCCACGATACAAGCAGTTACCCCCGGAATCGGGATCACCGGAACCTCGGCTTCCAGCGCATCCACCACTAATCGGTACCCCGGATCTGAAATGGTGGGGGTGCCTGCATCCGAGACCAGAGCCACCGATTGGCCGGTCCGTAATTGATCGACCAGCCGTTTCGACTTGCCGTGTTCGTTGTCCTTGTAGAAACTGGTAACCGGAGTCGAAATCTGATAGTGCTGTAGCAGTCGCCTGGTATGCCGGGTATCCTCAGCCGCGATCAGGTCTACCTCTGACAAGATGCGTACCGCACGGAAAGTGATATCCTCCAAATTACCGATTGGCGTGCTAACGATATAGAGCGTTCCCACTCCCTGAAACCGGCTACTGTTTCCCATTCAAGGTTAGTCGTTAACGTCGAGGGAAGAAGATGTCAATCCCTGCCTCGATATCATCAATTGGATGACCGAAATTTTCCTGGTAACTTTGATGGATTTGGGCTTCAGTTTCTGTCATATCGGTCAAGGGGAAAGTCAAGGTTTCTCGACTTTTCTTGGCTGACTCACTCATGGCCAGATTCATCTCTTGATCCAGCCTCCCCAAAGCAGCCCCATAAGCCGGTTCTTGATCGGTTGTTACCGCTTGGGCGATACTCAGCAATTCATCTGCCACTGGAATCTGCCCCTCGCTGAGCGGATAATGGTGCAACGGATTCTCCCAGACGATTTGCCGGTCAGGTAGTTCCAAGCGGATCTCTTTAATTACGGAAGTCCCATCAACGTCGATCATCTGGCGGGTTGGTTGGTAGCCGACGCTTTTGGCCCCGGTCTGTAGATCCTCGGCCGGCACCACATGGATCTCTTCGCCTACAACGGTCCCAGCACTACCATCGATCTGGGAGATACCGCCCTGGCCGCGACCCAGTGAGCGAGCGTGGATCACATTAGAATAAACCATAATGGCAGTAGCATTATTGTCGAACTCCAGAAATCCGAGCGACCAGTTATCGCTGGTGTGATGCCGCTTCATTCGATCGATAATCGGAATCACCGGGGTAGATTGCGTGATGCCCAGAATCGATTTCGGATAACCGTTGGCACGTAGCCGCAACATGCTCATGCCGTGGTAGCCACCTTCGTAAAAGATACGGTAGATTCGTCCCACCTCACCGATTACGCCCGCATTAATCACCTCAGACAAAAACCGTTCTCGTGGCGCCCGGTAGTAGTTTTCAGCAATTTCCAGTTTGACCTGATTTCGCTTAGCTGACTCGATCATCAGGTCAGCCATCGGCAAGGTAGACGCAATCGGTGTCTCACAAACGATATGTACACCGTGATCAGCCATAAAACAGGCGATAGTATGGTGAGCCTGACCCGGAACAGTGATGTCTACTACGTCCAGATCCTCCTTTTCGACTAGATCCCGGACGTTGGTATAGGCATTTGCACCGTACTGCCTGGCATATTTTTCGACCGCGTCCTGTTCCATATCACAGATAGCAACCAGGTTATAGGTGTCTTTCAGTTTAGCTATCACTGGTAGGTGTGCGCCTGCACCTCGTCGGCCCGCTCCAACTAAAGCAATATTTAGCATTTCCCTTCTCCTATCGACAAACCGCTCTCAGATTAGCACACCCAATCTGCTCCTGTCAACTCGACGATTAGTGTCGTTGGCGGTTATTTAGTGACCGGTACTTTGATAGTGACTGACCCCAAATCGCCAGATCTGAGATGAAACAGTTAAGAAAATAATCCCCACTAGAGGGGAGATCAGGGCTAAAATAGCAGGTGCGCCATGTGGATCAGCTTTGTCCAATAGATAGAGTGTGGGGAAATAGTTTACAAAAGCTAATGGAATGACAAAAGTGAAGAGGCGGCGAAACCAGTCTTTATAAATCGAGATGGGAAAATTACCCGCTTCGTTGCCGCCATGGGTGAAGATATTGATGAACTCAATCGACTGAACAGTCCAGAAGCAGAGGGTGGCACCAACCACCATCAGGCCGATAAAAAAGCAGGTACCACCAACAATGGTAGCCAGCAAGAAAATCACCTTACCGATGCTCCAACTCATCGACAGTTTAGCGTTAGCCATCAAAAAAAAGATCAGTCCTTGCCCGATCTTGCCCAGTCGCTTGAGGTCGAACTGATGAACTAGAATCAGGTAAAAGGTGGAGTAGGGGCGAATTAACTTGTCATCGAAGGTTCCGAGCCTGATTTCATCCTGAAAGAGATCAAACCCTCGTCCGACCATATTTGACAGTCCAAATGAAATAGAGATAATCCCATACAGAAACCCAACCTGCCACATCGACCAGTCCGCTAAGTTGCCAAACCGTTCAAAGATTAACCAGATCATCGAAAAATCAAGTGCCGTTATCAGGAAATTCGAGGCTACATCGAGTAGAAAAGAGGTGCGATAAGCCGTCTGAGTTCGAATCCGGGCCAGAACAAAGTGAAAATAGAGGCGTAAGTGATGTGGTATCATCCGCCTTGCAACACCAGTTTGGTCAGACCACGACGGATACCCCATCGCCCTATACAAACATAGAAGGCGATCCACAGAATCTGTTTGCCAAAGCCAACTAGGATATCAACCCCTGTGACCTCACCTAGATAGATGCTAAAGGGAAAATTGATCATTCCTTCAAACGGAAGTCGAAAGGCAATCTGCTGAAGCCAATCCGGCCATAAGGCAATGGGCACAACAAAGCCGGAGAAAAACGTCTGCAGGGCGAAGCAAAACCCTCCAACCCCGGTGGCGTCAAGAGTCCAGAAAGTTGAGGAGAATGCCGCCACAATATAGCTCTGGTTCAAAACCACTGCCAGTAGGATACCTGTCAGGAAGGCTAACCAGGTCAGCGGGTCAGCGGGGATCATGATTCGGAAGAGGAAGATAGAAAAAAGCAGGCTGGGGAGAGCTCTCATCAGGAGAAAGTAGGTGCTTTTACCAAATTCATCAGCCAGCCAGTAAAACTGAAAATCGACCGGTTTAGTTAGTTGCATAGCCACTGACCCGTCCCGAATAGTATCAGAAACCTCTGGTCTCCCCCACATACGAATGACCATTAGAAACGATTGACTCAACCAAACATAGGTTGCAACTTGATGTAAGCTAAGCGGTTGTTTCGCGGTACTGGCCTGATAAAAAGCGGTGAAGATCAGTACCCGAACGGCTCCAAAAAAGAGATTAGTGGCCATCCCAGCCAGATTAGCCGTCCGGTACTGCAACATCTTTTGGAACGACTTGCGCCCAAATTCGAGATAGACGCGCATTCGTATTAGCGTAGCGGAGATTTTTGTTTAGCCCATTGGGTCAACCGATGCTGGCCAGGTTGAACCGATGTGGTTGACTTTCTGTAGATCCGGTAGATGGCACCGGCTCGATCATCCGACACCAATAGAGATCCATCGGACCAGACCAGGACATCCACCGGCCGGCCCCAAGCACGCTCATTTTCTTGCAACCAACCTTGAGCGAAGACCTGGTATGTCAAGGTCTCAGGATCGACGATGGTGATCCGGTAGCCGATGGGCGTGGTGCGATTCCAGGAGCCGTGTTCAGCGATAAAAATCGCGTTTTGATAGTCCGAGCCAAACATTTTACCGGCATAAAACCGCATACCCAAAGCAGCGACGTGTGGACCCAGCTTAACGGCTGGAGGTTGAAACTCAGCACAATTGCGCCCTTGCCTGAGCTGTGGGTCGGCAATATCTACACCGTGGCAGAAAGGGAATCCAAAATGGAGATCAGGTTCTGGAATACGGTTCAACTCATCCGGCGGCATGTCGTCTCCCATATGGTCACGACCGTTATCGGTGAACCAGAGTTCCCGGGTAATCGGATGCCAGTCAAACCCAACCGTATTGCGAACCCCATGCGCAAAAACAGCTAGATTGGTTCCGTTGGGTTTCATACGCAGGATCGAGCTATATCGCTTATCTTCTCTCAGGCAGACGTTGCAAGGGGCACCCACCGGTATATAGAGCAGACCATCAGGACCAAAACGGATAAACTTCCAGCCGTGATGCCGATCGGTCGGTAAAGTGTCGTTGATCACCATGGGAGCGATAGGTTGGTTTAGATGGGCCAGAATATCCTCAAAACGTAGAATTCGATTGATTTCTGCCACGTAGAGCGAACCGTCTCGAAAAGCAACCCCATTGGGCGTATTTAGGCCCTGCCAGAGGACTTGGACCCGGTCGGCCACCATATCCTGATCCATATCCTGGATGGCATAGATCCGATCACCCCTGGTGCCGACAAACAGAACCCCGTCAGGGCTAGCGGTCATCGACCGGGCACCAGGCACCTCTTCAGCGAAAATTTCAATCGAAAAACCGGTCGGCAGTTGAATCTGGTCGAGCGGTAAATCAGCTGACGCAACTCGATTGATAGCCGTTATAGTCGTTATACCTAACCAGATTAGCCAGATTAAAAATTTTCCTGATGCCAGTTTCAATTGCGCCTCCCCACTTTAGAAAGTTACACCTCAAGGGTAATCCTGCTTAATCAGGCTACTAAAACCGTGTTTCACCATCGGGCTGCGTCTTCTCTTCTGACGCCACCTTATCTTTAAATCCATATAGTTCGATCTCATGGGCAAAGGGTTTACCCCGTCGCACGTTCACCTTATGCAGACCGCTGGCGTTGGCTACGTATTCAGGCGCAATCCGCACGTCGTCCATCGTCCCACCGATTCGCATTCTGATCCGGTCGGTAACAAAGGCTTGTCGGATTTCAAAAGTGGTTTGGCGGTTATCTTTGATTTTAACAACTTTTCGCCAGTCTCCCTGGCTTTTACTGTCGCCAGCGTAGAGAATTAGATCTTCGATGTTAGTCTGGCAAATTACAATACGGTGGATGGCTTTTCGTTCTGGCAACTCGATCAGAATTTGGTGCCCCGAACTGCCAACGGTTTTTAAATCGCCGTCGATCATTTCTGCCGACGAGCAGGTGACGCTTTCCATCAAGGCGTAATTTTGGCTCCACTCTTGTTGGGCGAAAAGTTGCGACCAATCGATTCTAGGCCGCCCATCTAAGCCGTAAGTACAGCCCACAGAGATAATAACCGATAAAAATATGCACCAACCCAGAAAAACAGGAAGAAAGGTAAGAAAAAAAGAGATAAAATCATGTGCAAATTTACGCATACCTCTGGCCTCTGGTTGGTGTCCGCTGATTTCTTCTCTCCTCCACCTGCTCCTTATAAGAAATCTCCTTGCAATAAGGGAACTTTTTATTGATCAGCAGCATCAGTGTACCGCCTTGAATGAGTTTCAGTTTTATAATTGCTTCATTTCGCCGGAAGATCCACTACAGATCCTGGCCTAATTATGATACCACTAAACGGCTACGCTTTCTAGCCGTTTAGCCCCCGGCAAATCCACAATAATTTAGAGGGACTCTAAGCGAAAAAGGTCAAAAAATCGCGCTTCTACACCGCTCAACTCATCAAATAGACATAAATAAACTCGTTGGCATTCAATAGCAGCAGACAGGAGTCTGATGGGGTACAGACTTTGGCTGGAACGATCCATGGTTGTGGTATGGTGACTATAGCCGTACCGCGACATGATAGAGGCTCGCCTGGTTAGAAGGCCCTTAGATTACAGGAGGTTCAAAGAAGTCACCAGTCCTATTGGAGACCTGATTTCAATCTACTAATACTGGCGGCTAACCCAACTCCTACATCTTTCTGACGCGTTCCACCGCTGTCCAGACGGCAGCTGCAACGTAGGCGTTTTCGCCCTCAGTCATCAGTGGATGAAGCGAAATACAGAATAGCCTCCTGGCCGTTTCGACCGATACAGGTAGTGTTTCTATCTGTTCACGGGTTTGGGAATGGATGTAGGGCTGGGATTCCCAAACCGGCGGATTGGCCACCATTGTGCCGACGAGATACTCTTCTTTCAATATCTGGCACAGTTTGTCGCGCTTGTCTCCGGCCCATTCTGGTGGAACCAGTAACGTAAACAGATAGAAGGTGTGATCACTGTCAAGTGGTTGATAGGGCAAGATGAGTTCGGGTATCCCTTCTAACAGTTGCAGACGCTCATTGGCCCGTTTCACCCGTTGGGTGATCATCTCGTCCAGACGGCGCAACTGGACACTTCCAACCGCGGCCTGTACTTTGGTTGTTTTATAACTGGACCCCCAGGTGCCGGATTCACCTCCCCACTGCCGAATACCTCGTAGTCGTTTGGCCAATTCAGCATCATCAGTGGTAATCATTCCCCCCTCGCCCAGAGTGGTCATTAGTTTCATGGTGTGAAAACTGAACACGTTCATCCAGCCCTTCTTTCCGATCTTCACCCCCTTGTGACCGCCACCACAGGCACGCGCCGCATCACCGATTACTTTCAGTGGCCCGTGTATCGGATGAGGATGTCGCTCGGCAATATCGAGTAAATCATCCATCGGGGCAGAAAGCCCATTCATGTGTACGGGAAAGATAGCCCGTGTTCGTGGCGTAATCCGCTGCTCAACATCTGCTGGATCACAGTTAAAGGTACGTGGGTCAATCTCACAAAAGACCAGTTTAGCCCCTTGACCCAGCACCGCTAAAGGAGAAGCTTTAAAGTTGATGGCAGGGCAGATGACTTCATCTTCCGCTTCTAGGTTCAGGCAGTGCATTGCCAGATCCAGCCCCACACTGGCCGTGCTAAGGGAGATGGCAAATTCGGTTCCGCAATAGGCGGCAAACGCCTGTTCGAATTCGATGATCTCATCGACAATAAAGCCAAATCCAACTCGCCAGTCCATCGAATCACGAATTGCCTTCGTCGTGGCGTCAATCTCTTCTTCGGTATACCAACCACCTAAATTTGGTTCGGCTGGAAACAGATGTTGAGGTTTGTGTTTTTTCAGGATTTCTCCCCTCTGTTTTTCGTTCATTAGCATATTTCCTTAGTTAGCTATTCAATCTCTCAATCAATGATACCACCTGCTCTGTTAGTTTTTCTCCGCAACCCGGCCGAAAAGCGTGAAACGCCAGATTCGTAGCCACCCTGTTCAAAAGCGATGCATATCAGAATATATCTCACACTCTCATTAATCAAAGTGGATTCCCAGTAACGGAGTTGGTGAAACATAAGGAACCACCTGAACCTCAAGCTTGAGGCATAAGAAGATTAAAGCTAACTAATATCAATAGCCAAACACCAATTGAAAGACAAATACTTTCTCATTTCAATTCTCCTAATAAACTAACGTGAATTCAAGTTTCAAGTGCAACTCTTCTGAGTTGGCATGAAAGGTAAGTTACGGTAGGCTGATGCTTTTCTAACCGACCCAGGAAAGAGGAACACAAATGAGCAACTACTCGCCGCTTAGCCCAGAACAAAGATACCAGATTGATGCACTGATCAAAGCAGGACTTTATCAACCTCAAATAGCCAGGATTGTCGGAGTTCATCAATCGATCATCAGTCGAGAAATGAGACCCAATGGCGGTCTTCCAGGGTCTGGCCCTAAACAGGCCCATCATTTGACCCAGAGACGGCGGCTAAAAAATGTCAGGATCCGAATTTCTCCGCCCACATGGAGTCTGGTTACCCGTCTGTTGAAAGACGACTGGAGGCCGGAGCAAATCAGCGGATGGCTTAATAGTCAACATCAGATCAGCGTCAGCCATGAATCTATTGACCAGTTTATTGTTACAGACAAACAAGGGGGCGGAAATCTTGACCTACATCTAGGCGGCCAGAAACAGCCTCGAAAAGGTTACGGCTCCACCACTGACCGAGGTCAATTAGTTGACAGAGTGTCTATTGACCAGCCTCCTGCCATGGTTGATACCGGTTCCCGTATTGGCGACTGGGAACTTGACACCATCATCGGCCGAGGCCACAAACAAGCACTGGTCTCGATGACAGAGCCTGGCTCTGGCCTAAGCCTGATGGCCAAAGTAAAGCCTAAAAATACTGCCTTAGTATCTTGGTCCATCCAGCCTCTTCTGGAGCCAATTTCATCCAGAGTGTTCACTTTAACCTCGGATAATGGTCAAGAGTTTGCCCGGCCTCAGGAAATGGCCACCGCTCTCCAGGCTGATTTTTACTTGGCCCACCCATATTCATCCTGGCAGCGAGGACTTAACCAAAACAGCAACCGGTTAATTGGTCAATATTGGCCTCAAAAACATGATTTCACTACCATCACCGATCAAGATGTTTCGATGGTAATGAACAAATTAAACCACAGGCCGCGAAAATGTCTCGGCTTTAAAAGGCCGAATCAGGTCTTCTTTAGCATTAAACCTTCGGCTGCACTTGCGGATTGAATTCACGCTTCCTATTAGTGCATGTAAAGCTAATTTACGTGCATCTACTCCTAATTTGATCGTGTTCGATTTCATATTTTCACTTGACAGTACAAAACCAGCCCTTGCATACTTATTCATAATACTTCAGTGAAGTATTTGACAAAAGTCTCACCTGCGAGTATCATTAGTCAGTTTTATTTGGCTGAATTGTTTCAAAGACAATATCCCTTTACATTCGATTTAATCAGGAACCAATCCAATGAAAGACCAGCAGTTAAACCATTTAGATTTTGAAGTGATGCAAATCGTCTGGCAATTAGGTCAGGCTACTATTTATGATGTGTTGGACCATATTGGCCGTAAGATCCCCTATACCAGTGTCGCCAGTAGTATGAAAAGCCTGGAAAAAAGAGGCTTCTTGTCCCATCAGTTGGTCGGCCGAACATTTTTGTACCATCCTCTAACCCAAAAGTCGGAAATTTCACATTCCATGCTCAGCGATTTGCTGGAGCGATTCTTTGATAATTCCGCCAGCAGATTGGTCAACGCCTTAATTGAAGTTAAACAGATAGACATCACCGAACGAAAGTTATTGCAACAAATAATCAATCAAAAAGAAGGAGAGTCTGATGAGTAGGCAGATCTTAATTACGTTACTCAATTGTTCTTGGCAGTGGGGGCTACTGGTTGGTTTCATTTGGTTAGTAAACGTTCGTTTGCGTCCTTCGAAACCCAACTTCCACACCCTCTGCTTGCTGACTTTAATTAGCTTACCTGTTTTATTTGGATTAAATCAGATAGTACCAGTCTTCGCCCGTATTACCTCTCAGTTAGAGTTAATCCAGATGCCATTAGTTGGGAAACAACCCATAGTTCAGATGTTACCAGAACCATCAACCTATGCCGCAAGTGGGCATAGCGACATTGCAAAGAAAGACATCCCATCAGTAGAACCGTCTATCCCGGTGGATACTGAAATGCTGATTCCTGATACGAAGCGTGATCCAGCCAGTTGGAGTTGGATCGATGGGTTAATATATTTGTGGGCTATTGGTGTGCTGATTACATTAACACGTCTGTTGTTGGGCTGGTATTTGATTCGTCGCCTTTTGCGTCTGGCGGTGGAGGCTGATGATTCATACCAAGCGGTGTGTAAACGTTTAGGCCAACAGATGAAAATAGATTCAATCGTTACCATCTACCTGTCCGATCAAGTTTTATCTCCAATCTCTGTTGGTTGGTGGACACCTCGAATATTGATCCCCCCAACCATCAGTGCTGAACAGTTTGAGTTGATAGCCGCCCATGAATTAGCTCATGTAAAAAGGTGGGACTGGCTAACTAATCTGTTATCGTTGCTAATCGGTGCTATCTTTTTCTTTCACCCTCTCTATTATTGGCTGAACCAGCAGTTGGCCGAAATACGAGAGCAGATTTGTGACGACTGGGTAATTGAATTGATAGGAGCACGTCAGAAATATGCCCAATGCTTGCTGGATATAGCATCCGGACAGAAGAAGGCAATCGCTTTAACTTTGGGACTCAGCCAGCAGTTAAAGCTTAAATCACGTATTCGTCGCATTATGGAAGACGGACAGCCATCAAACCTGCAACCTGGGCCACAATTTCAGTTGATAGTGACGGTCTTGCTGTTAATCGGTCTCCCCTTGCTGGCAACAGCACAGCTGATACCTGTACAAGCGGTTCAAATGACTCTTTTTAACCAGTCGCCAAATGTTTCTATCCAGCCTGAGGCCCACTTAGATCTTCAGGCCCTAGAGACCGGGTCCCAACCAGCAAGGCAAGCTGTTCTTATTGATGATGGATCAAACAATTCTTCTCTAGTTTCCACTAGGAGTAAGATTAAAGGCCAGCCAGTTAACAAAGAAACTAGGCAAACTTTAGCCGAGGTGAACTTGGTAAACAGAGCGACTCTTAATACAGAGTGGCTCCATTATATCGACCTAGCATTGCAGAACGAAGCCAATCCGAAAATCCGTTGTGGTATTATCAAAAGTGTACTGGAGGGAATTGGAGAAGCGGCAGTACCCATACTTGTTAACCTGTTAGCTGATTCCTCAGCTGAAGTTCGATATGCCGCGGTAAATAGTTTAGGTGAAATTGGGAAGTCAGCAATTGAAAGCAGAACAAAAATCATCGAAGGGCTATCCTCAGCTATTACAGATCAAGAGGAAGATGTCCGCCGTAACGCCGCGGAAGAACTGGCTGATGTCAAAGCTTCCTCCCCAACTGCTATCAATGCCTTAATAACAGGGCTACAGGACCAATCAAGAGATGTGCGTCTAGCATCAGCCGAAGCGTTGGACGAAATAGGTGAACCGGCTAAAGCGGCTGTTCCCGCCCTGATGAATGCACTTGGAGATGAATCCAATTCAGTACGTCGAAAGATGATGTCCGCCTTGGGGGAAATGGGATCATCGGCCAGATCCGCAGTGCCAAAGCTGATCGAGTTATCCAAAGATAAATCCGATAAAACACGATTGATGGCTATTGATGTGCTGGGGAGCATTGGAGAAATCGAAGGACCAATTAAAAACCAGATCACTCCGGTTTTAATTGATGCGCTGACGGATGAAAGCGATGATGTTCGGCGTGAAGCGGCTGAGGAGCTCGGCGATATCAGCGCCACATCCTCTCAAGCAATCTCTGCTTTGATCAGGGGATTGCACGATGAAGAGGGTGAAGTCCGTGATGAAGTAATAGAATCACTGGGACAAATTGGCCAGCCTGCTTTATCGGATTTGAAGAAGGCATCAATTTACGGATCCGATGAGATGAACCTAATGATTGTCCAAGTAACTACTCGAATCGGTTTACCTGCGGTTCCTCTATTAAATGAAATGATGAAAAATCTTTCAGATCAAATTCGATACGAGATCATCGATGCTTTGGGAGATATTGGGGAGGATAATCCATCCGCGGTTGCCAGCATCGAACCAGTACTAATTAGCGTTTTAGCGAGTCAATCCGAAGATATTCGTCGTAACGCCATAGAAGAGCTGGGGGATATAAAAGCTTCATCAAGAGATTCAATTCGTGTTTTGTCCCATGCTCTGCTTGATCCGAATAGAAAAATGCGGCGTGCAGCGGCTGAAGCGTTAGGTGAAATTGGCCCCAGTGCCCAAAGCACATCAGCAAAATTGGCTAAACTGTTGGGCGGAACAACTACCTCCAGAGATGAAGACAAAGATGTTCGCTTGGAAACAGTAGAGGCGTTGGGCGAGATAGGAACACCAACTCAGGTGGTGGTTCCAGCTTTAATTAAGGCACTTAACGATCCTTCTAGTAGAGTCCGTAGAGGAGCAGCCAAGGCCTTGCAACAGAATGATGGAAAAGATAAGGGTATACGTGTGAATACTAAGTAACATATCATCCGTATAGGTTTGGCCATTTGGCTCAATTAAACAACTGACCATCTATCACTAAGCCCGTAAATTAAGGGGGTGTATTCTTGACTTTTGCCAAAGGTCTCTTTTATGTCGCACAAGAAAATAGATAGGTTATTAACTTCAGATCCCATTGGAACAGAATACATAACGTTTTTGAAAGGAATATTGAAAATGATCGATTACAAGCATCGGATTCAACAAATCAAAATTTTTCCCCTTATATTCCTGATGAGTTTCTTGGTGATAGAATTTGACTTTTCCATTGTTTTTGGGAAGAAGGTTTCTCTGACCGAAATGCCTGCTGTAGTCCGAGATACGATTATCCGTGAAATTGGCCAGGCACTGATAGAAGACATCGACCGGGACAAGGATGACGACGAAACCGTGTATGAAGTGGAGACTGAGGGTGATGGGATTGACATTGAACTAAAAGTTGCCGGCGACGGCAGCCCGCAGAAAAAGAAAGTCGAAGAGAACATTGCCCTGTCTGAACTGCCGCCAGTCGTGAATGAAACGGTCACCAGAGAGATCAGAAACCTTTGGATCGAGGAGGTAAGGCGTAAAACCAAACTCGGTGGACGCGTTTCTTACGAAATCGATTGAGGCCGAACTCCTGGCCAAATCCACCTCCCCCGCGCTTGCTGACATTGCACCTTACCGCGATGCGCTGGTATTTTTATGAGTATCATGTCCAAAGGTGCATCAAAGGCAGGTTCAAAGGGGAAAGAATCCGCGTCGCCCATTGGGGAATTTACGATACACAACCGCAAGCCATCCTGGAAATAGAAATTGGACAAAGGCGAGCGTTGGCGCTTCGTCCATTACATCAGCATCTACACCAGCGATACGTTGGATTTAGATCCCGAGATTCCACTCTATCACGATATCGGGCAGCAAATTCTCCGAGACCAGTCGGTGGCAGAGCGTTATGACTACAACTCCACTCTGTCCGATACCATGCCAGCCTTTTGGCTGCTGAAAGACCAGTTGAAATTGGTTGTTTGGGGTGACTCCAGAGGAGAAAAAGGCGTACTGGCCAAGCTCTTTTTCGGTCAAGAAAATCACACCACGCCAATGGCATATAACCTATCGGTTTCTGGGGCGCCATTGGAGCTTCAGGAAACGGTGGTTAATGAGTATCTCTTGAAACTGCCTGAACTCGAGTGGGTAGTATATCAGATGTCTCCACGCGTGGTCAGTGTATATCACGAGGATTCTACGAATAAAAGGCTACTGAGAAGTCGTGGGTTTTCCTTCGACCGGGATAATTCAGACGCACTCTGGCAATCATCAGCAGAGCAAAAGGTGACGGTTACAGAAATCACTTCGACCCCTTATGTGGCCGATTATTGGCAGGAGAATCCGTGGGGGTCGGAATCGGACGATGATGTCTGGGATAATCCAAAAACAGAGAAGAGATGGAAGCCGAGGTGGAAAATTTCAGAAAATCGCTGGAATCGTCTGAAGGCGATGATGGCCACCTTGTACGAAAAAGGAATTCGGGTTTTGTTGTACCTGTCACCCATCCACCCGATTATCTGTAGTTCGCCGGTAGTGGACGACGATGGAACGACTAGGGAAGAGTATCAGGAGTTGGTTGGTCGATTGGAGGAGCTTGAAGGGCAATATTCCAACCTTGTCTTCGTCGATTTATTGCAGGGGGGTAATCACGACTTTGGAAGAGAGATGTTCCGTGATTTAGACCACCTTAACGAAGCCGGAGCCACCAAGTTGACGAAGGTATTGGAGGACATCCGGCTACGGCAGCACCAGTAACCAGATCGTCCAAGTGGAAGTTCCCGCGGCAGTAAAAACCCAAGTTGGCAGCAAGAGATATAGACCGTGTCACCAGAATGGAGCATCGGTTGAAAACTAGGGTCGGCAAGGAAGTCTATGGACAGCGCAAGTGCAGGGTCGAGCCGGTGTTTAGAATTATAAAGCCAGTTCTTAGACGAAGGCCTGGGAAACGTCAACGTAGAGTGGAAGTTGGTAAGCTTGGCTTAGAATCTGAAACGGATGCATACCTAAAGTAAACCAAGTCGAAATAACCCGGTGATGGCGGTCGGGATCAAATCATAACCGCATTTTGGCGCTCCATCTGGCTGGTTTCAGCCTGTGGATTCGTTGAGAAAAACAGTATCGGCAAAAGTGGATTCGAACCGGTAGTTTTGAAGGCCAGCAACTTTCTTCCTCTATGAATCGATAATTTTATTGTCCGACAGACTACTGGGGAAACTACCATGGGTTTCGATGTGTTGCCAATGTGAAGTGATAACGACTTAAACAGCTATTGAAACCTGGGCAAAAGAAAACTCGTGTAGGACAGTTGAGTTATAACCAATTCTTATCTCAATGGTATTTTAGCATAGATACGGGGCGATAAAACATTGGTCACAAAACGAGGTTAGGGATTTAGTTGGCGTGTTAACCCCTTCAAACGGGCATTCGACCTCAACCCGGTAAGTAACTAGGGGTGGGGATTTCCACCGCTGTTGTGAGACGAAAGTTGGAGGTAGGGTGGATCGTCAGCAGATTCGATCTTTAATAGGCCAACGACAAGGTGATATAGCGCATGAATCTCAAAGGCAAACGGAATATAACCGCCATAGCCCAAAAGCGGCATCTCGAAGATCTTCCAAAAACTGACGAAAGGCACTCGATAGATCCATTTAGGGTAAGAATAGAAGTTCCACATCTCCCAGAAAAAACCGCAAATCAGGCATCCGGTAGCTAGCGAAAATATCGACTGCCAATTCCCACTTTGCGTTTTAGTGAGTAAAGATTTGTGGTTTAGCCAAACGTTGACCGGCTCCAGAATAAAGTGGACTGACATCCAAACAAAAGGGAAAAAATAGTGCGGTCGATACAAAAGCAGGCTCAACATAACCCAGCCTAAAATGAACATACCAACAGTGGTTCGAAGTCGCATTGTAAGTCGTGGGCCACTGAATGGCCTTTGCATCCATTTGAAGGTTGAAACCAATTCTGCTGTACCAAATACGGCCGGGATAACAGTCGAAAAACTAACCGAAGCGAAAGCCGCGTACTGAAGGTCGGTAAACAAATCTCGTCCATCATAAAACCAGTTTTGTGTCCGCCAATTGATTAGCTCAAACAACCACCAACTGGGCGATGAAATAACGAATAGCAGCAGATAAGACCTGGAACTTCTGGTCAGTAGTGAGTTCCCTTTACGTTGGAAGGTCAGAGCATCCACGACTAAACAGTACCCCAGCCACAACGGGAAAAAACCGGAATGAGAAGTGGGAATTGGTGGATCCGTACCGATCACCAAGCCTGAGAGGAGCCAATTCAAAGGCCAACAAATGGCAACTAAACCCACGCCTAACCAACCGTGAACAGGTACTGTATAACTTTTTATCCGCGTTTCAGAAGTCATGAACCCTTATTTTGAGACGATGAGCAGTCTGGTGTCGACAACGTTGTCGTCGCTGCTCGCTGTCCCCTTTCCGTTACTGGTCTGAATGGTACAAAAGTAGACCCCACTGGCTACCAACTGACCCCGGCCAGACCGACCATCCCAGTAAGCGGCTTGAGTCTTGTTAAGATATTTTCCTGCCGGAAGTTGGCCCAGATCTATTCTTTTAATGGTCTGTCCATTAATACTGTAAATTGAGATCTGAACGGCTGAGGTTCGACTCAATTCAAAGGGAATCCAGGTCTCTGGATTGAAAGGGTTTGGATAGTTGGGAAGTAGCCTGGTTCGGTCAGGTAATTGGCCACGCCAAACGGTGACCAGTACTTTCAAGACCTTCTCTTCAATCGTAGCAGGTCTTGATCTCATTTTGAGCTGTTCAATCGCATTCTCCATTCGATCCTGCTGATCGGGTGTCAGGTAAAAACCATTCACCTGATGAGGCGCAGCAGTTAAACGGTGACCAAAATGACTCGATACCAGCACCAAATCGAAGATATTAACTTGTAGATCTTGATTGAGATCACCGACCAGATTAGAACCCGTCAGTCCAAACTGACCTGCCACTCGAACCAGATCAAAGATGTTGACAACACCGTCGTCGTTAAGATCACCAACCAGCGTTGGTGTTTCTGCGGGGAGTGCGATTGATAGCTGTTGTTGGCTATCAGTTCCTTTATAATTCTGATTTCCCGGCCAATTGACGGCTATTTCCCAAATCCCGACCTGATCGATATCCATCTGTCGCTTAAAATTTCCCTCTGAATCCGTTTTAAATTCAAAATGGACCATCTCTGAACTTTCGGGCAAAAAGATTTGCAATTCAATCGTCTGATCTTTCAAGGTAGGTTTGTGGGCGAAGATATCCTCCGCATTACCCAGTTTAAGTTGGCCGGCGATCTCGATCGTCTCATCATCTAACCTGGCCGTATTTGGGGTCAACCATGAAATTGAGGAGACGGCAGAATCGACCTGAAAGGTGGATTTCTGCATAGATGCCTTGAACTGTTCAGTACCTTCAAAACGGGCTATGACGTGCCATTTCCCCACCTCATCTGGGAGAAAGGGCGGGGTTAGTTGAAATTTCCCATCAGAAACTGTTTCAGTTTGTCTCTGTAGGGTGGTAGTTGAAGGACTGACTAGTGAAATGATAACGGCTTGTTTGGTAATAGATATATCTCTGGGCTGTTCGGAGTTTGTCTGCGGGGTTACTTTTCCCGAAATTTCGACAGGTTGCCCAAAAGTGAGTTCAACCGGGACAACTGTCAACTCCAGACGAGATAACGGTAAGACCGATTCCTGAATCATCACAGTGATTGGCAATCGATGCGTTCTGCCGGTATTGTCACCCGTAGCCAAAAGATTGAAGGTATGCCCTTGCGTTTCTGCCTCAGCGGCAATTGTTAGTTCGAGTTTGGCGCTAGCTACCGGTTGATCGATCAAAATCTGCACCGCTGGTGGGGTCATTTCGGCCATGACGCCCTTCGGCACCCCAGCCGAAAAAAGAAAAATGGTATCTTCAAATCCACCTTTCCCTTCAACCGTAATTTGGTAGTCTATCTGATCGCCGCGTTCAACAAACTTTAGGGCGTTGGCAACATGAATCTCAAAACTTCTAGCTACTGGTTTCGTCAGTTTGATTGTTACGGTCTCTGTTATGCCATTGCTCGTGCGGGCAACCAGGTTTTCCTGGCCAATTTCCGGGCCAGCGGTGTAGGTGGCGATGTAAGTGCCGTCCTGTTGGTCTTGCAGAGAAGATACTTGTCCCAATGTGGCGTCGAGGGTAATTTTCTGTTCAGCCAGTCCACTTCCCTGCTGATGCAGGACTGACACTTGGAGTTGGCTGGTTGCCTTACCGTCAGCGGGTAAGGATAGGGGTGAAGCAGTCACCGTGATAGTAGCAGGTGTCAACGGTTCTGTCAGTTCGATCTGCACCGTGGCCATCTGGCCATTACTTGTTCTAGCAACCAGGTTCTCTTGACCGACCTGCATTCCAGCCGTATAAATAGCTGTATAGATACCGTTCTGATGGTCTTCAATCAAAGATAGACGCCCTAGGTCGGGTTCAATGTTGATTCGCTGATCAGCTACCCCGCTACCATCCTGATCAAAAATCTCTAATTTGATCTCAGTTGTTGATTCTCCGTCAGCAGTCAGTGCCGAGACTGAGGATTGAATCGAAATCTTGGTTAGTATTGATTTTTCAATCAAACGGACGGTCTCCATTTTATCCCCTTGACGAAGTTGATCTACCACCTTCACCCCTTCAATAACCCGGCCAAAAGCGGCGTAATTGCCGTCCAGGTGTGGGGTATCTTCCAGACAGATATAAAACTGGCTCCCCGCTGAATCCGGAGACTGTGATCGCGCCATGGCTAAGACACCCCTGACGTGTTTGGGCATTTTTAACAGTAGACCAGGGTCTTGAAACTCACCGGGAATTGTCCAACCCGGCCCGCCAGTTCCATTACCCAGTGGACAACCCCCTTGGATCACGAATCCTGGAACGTAGCGATGAAAAGTCAGGTTGTCGTAAAACTGCTGCTGGATCAGATTATAGAAGTTTTTTACTGTAACGGGGGCCGCGTCCGGATAAACCTCCAACCTGATTTGCCCTTTATTAGTGGTGATCAAAACGTCTAGTTCTTTTTCGAGTGCAAGCTCAACGGACTGAACCGGGACAATTATTCCTTTACTATTTTCATAAGCCCCGAGGTCTGGTTTAGAATCATTGGGAGAAGGTCGATCGTGCCCTTCGATGTCGACGGTCGGCATACTGTCATCCACAATACCACTGCCGATACAAGGTGATTGATCTTGCAATCGATAGTCTCCTATCGTTGGATCAACAAACATCGGGTTGGCATCGATATTACCCTGTCCCCACTCCAAAGTGACGGTTTCATCAAAAACCACACCTGTTTTACCACCCTGTATTAAACAGTAGGAGATATCGGCTGCACTTGGCTGAGAAGATTTACCGAAGTAGATCTGTTGTAGTGTATTGTCAACTCGTTCACTGTTCTGGTACAGGATAGAATTAACCAGCATGCTGTCAGAGTCGCTGCAGAAAATACCACCGCCATACATGGCTATATTGCCGTCGATAGTACTGCTATGCAGAAACAGAAGCGAGTCGGACCAGCAGAGAATTCCACCGCCGTAGTCGGCCCGGTTACCAGAAATGACCGTGTTGGTGACAACAACAGAAGATTGAGTGAAGAACAGGCCGCCACCGGTCTCCGCACTATTACCGGTGATCTGTGATCCGGTAATAGTCGGTGAACCGTGATGCGACTGGATACCACCGCCACCTTTGGCCTGATTGTTGATGATCAGGCAGTTACTGATAATAGCAAAGGCGTCCTCACAGAAAATCCCGGCTCCGGCCTCAGCTACATTTTCCATTAAGATGCAACTGATAATTGTTGGCGAAGCGTCAAAGCAGTATATACCACCACCATTTCCTCCTTTGAAATTACCATTTTTGATCGTAAACCCGCCGAAGATGGCCTCTTTGGTTTCCCGATTTTTAAATACGACGCCTCTGGTTTGGTTGGCTTTTTGGCAATCGATAATACACTTCTCAGCGCTGCTGACAGATTTAACCGTAATTGATTTGCCTTTGAAGTCTAAGTTGACATTACCAAGGCCGGTATAAAGGCCATTTGCGACCAAAACCGTATCACCATCGGCGGCAGCGTCAATTCCAGCCTGAATTGTAGTTTGCTGTTGCGGTACGAGAACGGTTGCCGCCCAAATAGGTAGATGAACTAAAAAGATAAAAAAAACAAATATTTCTTTTTTCATATTTAATTTCATGTTAATGGCTTAAGAGTTTAAGCCGGTTGTCAGCACTTGAGGTACAAGACAGTTAGAGAAAAAGTCGGACAACTACCCTAGACAAACTACTTCAAAATCACCATCTTGCAGGAGTTGAGATGTACATCCCGTTCTCCTGCTCCAATCTCAATTCTATTCCCAACTCATCAGTGCTACTTAACGGACAGTACGTCCGTTTCTACGGTTTGGGTTTCACCTCTTCCGTCGATTTTGGTTCGCTACCACGAATGTGTACCGCATATTCGCTCCCTTACTAAGGGGGCCTCTTTGGAAAAGGGGAGGAGTTTAGGGTATGGTCGATCCTACTTCAGAATCACCATCTTGCGTGCCTGACTGTAATCCCCCGCCTGAGACCTCAGGCGCGCTTGCAATTGGTAGAAGTAGATTCCACTGGATACCGGCTCACCCGGTCCATTGCGTCCATCCCAGTAAACTGCACGCTCGGTAGTCTGATAATTACTGGTGGGTTTCAAACCTAGGTCAATCTTTCTTACCAATGTACTGTTGCCACTGTAGATCCTCAAGCGGAACTCTGACTCCTGATGTCGGTTGGTAGGGGATCCAGGTCTCAGGATTAAATGAGTTGGGATAGTTCTGCAGCAGTTGCGTCACTTTAGGCAAAGGACGGAGGCTAACCGTCAGTTCATGTTGGTCGCTGTCCAGTTCCATCACCCCACCTGCTGTTACTATGGTCTCCATCTGCCCGTCGATGATGACTAGTTCTTCACCGACAGGTATATATGTTGGCTATTACCCGTTAGTTGAACCGGTGCTGGTGAAGATACACGCATTTGCCAATTTACTTGTCCATTCAACTTTGGTCGAACGTCCCTTCTTAGGCGATATTGGCTACCAACTAGATTGGCTTGATAGTTCTGCCCTTTCGGACCAACCGGTGGCCAAGCTTGATTCATTCCTTTCAAGCCCTCCGTGGCTGATTTATCTAAGCTGATCTCTAAGGTCTGTCTCCCAATCGCTGGCTGACAGTTCGAGTGAGATTATTACTTCCGGTTGGGGCAGTTTTTGCGGTGCTGTTGAAGTAACGGTATCACCACCAACAGCCAACTGACATCCAGCCAACGTTAACACCCAATAACCAAAGCCAGGGCTGATTTTCGCTTTCGGTTCGTAAATTAATACAGAATCAAGTTACAACACAACCTAGGAGATTAAATTGGCTCATCAGATTTTGTCATACAGGTATCTGATTTGTTTTTCCAGACACCTTTTCTGGACCCAATAACATCTTATTTTCAGTGTTATATATAATATGTTCAGTACATATTCAGCTGTTTGATCCTTCATATTGTTACACTTCCTCCTAAAGTTTTTCCGTCACAACTGATAACGCTGCCTTCTATCGTTGTAGATATTTTGGCAACATGTTTTCTGAAACAGGTCTCTAATCTTTCTGTTTTAGGACCTTGAATGATAGATCTTATGGCTGTAGATGACGGAGATTGATCCCAATTTAAGTTCAACACTGTTGATAATTCATCAAATCGTTTTTTCTAAACGTGTGTATTTTTCTGTATGGGCTGGCTCCGCTAATAAAAGCCGGAATACGACACATCAACACCTTTCCAAGTAGATATTTTTTCCCCTGTTCGCGCTTTTCACCTTTGATCTGTTTTAATAGTTCAAACAATATACCTTCAACTTCCTTTTAAAATTTTGTGTTGTTATTCTACTTCATTTCTTCGCTAAAATTTGACTGTGCAGCCCTAGTAAGATATGTCTGAGGCTAACTAACGCGTCTTAGAATATAAGAGGATAAGCAGCAAATTGTGGGCATTAAAAAAAGCGCCAACGGTAAAACCACCAGCGCTTTGGGTTAGTTGGTTATGAAAAACTAACTACTGATTTTGGCCTGTTGCTGTAATTTTTGCAGCCTGAGGTGCTGACTCTGGTAAGGCTTGTGCAGCTAAACGGTCCGTAGGTATATAGCCGCTGTGATCTGAAATTTTACCAGTTGTTAGCGAATAGACAACAACATTGGTCATAAAACGATAGACACCTGGTGAGTAGTGGACTGACCGTGTCGGTAAACTAACCGACTCCATTGCACACATATAGTCGCGACGGAAGATCAAAACTGACAGCTTATCACCAACAGAGATACCTTCGAGGTAGTTCCGCTTCGGTGGACGTGTACCCCACCAGAAAATGTCGAAACCGACAGGTGGTCCACCCATCTCGTAGAAGTTATTGTAAATATCGTGGTCGTTAGCAATCCGCTCAATCTGGAACTCAGGCATCACGTAACGCATCTGGGCCAAGAAGAGACGAATCATAGCTTGGGCCGGTGCATTCACCCCACAATCATCGAAAGTTAGTACACCACCCCGTTCTACCAAATACTTCCGCAGGTTAGCGGCTTCAGTATCTGAGAAGCGGCTATCGAGTTTACCGCCGCCATACTGGCGTCCCATTAAGTTCCGTGAACGTGTTAACGAGGGGTCGTGTCCAGTCATACACACGATAGGACACTTCATCAAGTTGGCATCAGTCAGCTTAACCGCACCACCTTCAACGTTCATATCAGCCTTGATCTTAGTTCTTTCATTGAGCCATTTTGTCAACGCATTCAGAGAGGATGCATCCGCCCACCAATCGGATAGGCTATGACGAATACGGGTAAATCTCAGGACACCGCGAATATCTCGTCCCCGACCAATCACACGACCGCCCGGTTCACCCCTTTCAAGAGGAGGCACTTCGACATCACCCAAGCTGATGTCTTTTACCACATCACCGAGCACATCACGTTGAACACCAACTTCTTTGACCATGGCTAAGCCAGCAGGACGGGCAAAGACACCAGCTTTGACTTGTACCGCACCGCCAATCCCACGAGCGATTCCACCAGGCAAGCCCGCAGGTGCTGCAGCGACCGGCCCAGAAAAGGCTAGGGCACCCGGTGCATCCGAGGGTGGGAGGTTGGTGTGTGTGACAACCTGAGGTTGCGTGTTAGTGACAACACGAGGTACATTCGGATTAATTGGTGCATTGACCTTAATTGGTTTATTAGCAAATTCAAGGACTGTTTCCGTTTGAATGGTGGTCGGTCGAACGACTGCTGCGGTCGTAACTCTAGGTTGGACTTGAACCTGTTCTACGACAACTGTGTTTTCGGTTGGGATCGATGGTTTGATAACAGGTTTGATAATTGGTTTTCTGACTTTCGGCTTGGGTGGTTCTTTGACCTGTACAACTTCAGCCCCAATCAGATCTTTAAAGGCTTCAGTTTGGGTAACGAGGTAAACCCCCAAGACAAGCGCTGCAACACCGTGCAGCGCTACAGAGATGACAAATGCACTGCCCCCTCTTTTCGCACTCATTATATTTTCTCTCCTTTAAATGGTTAAATCGAAATTACGGAGTCCGAGTTCGGCGTAGCTAGAGACTAGCTACGCCACAAGACAACATGCAATACACATGCCAAAATCACCAGTGTTTTCCAGTACAATTCACCAAATAACGTTCGATTTAGAGCAGTGGGTCGCCAGGTTTGCCCCAAACGGGGCAAACCTATCACTCGGAACAAGAGTTATTTGATCCGAGTTTTCTTGTCGTTGAAGTAGCCAATCTTGTCAGTCATGTTTTGCTCGTGGATCAGAATCTCAGTATGGATAGCCATATTTCGCTGTTCAATCGATTCAACCTTGCTGACTTTCCACTTACCAAGGACCTTGACAAAATAAGCCCAAGTTTGCCCCGGATTACGGAACGCGTTCGGCCCAGTGGCAGATGCGACTAATTGAGACCCACGTTTCTTAATATAGACCTCATTCATAGGGCTACCTTTCCAGTTATCGCCTTTAGTTGTGTGATGGCCTTTAGACAGCTTTTTGAGCGTACTGGCGACACCTGCGGCCCCGGAGGCCTCGATCATCTCATTCTCGGCGATATTGATGTATAACTGATCTGAGTCTTTCTTGTTCCAATGTACAATTAGCTTGGTGATTTTTCTGTCATTATACAGCTTTCTGTACGTTTCCCAGAACTCAACTATCTGGTCGGCCTCGCCAAGGTAATCAATAAAACCTGTTTTCTGGACATCTAGCTTATCCCCACCATTGGTAACAAGGTAAGCCAGTTCGTTTTCTGTGTCTGTGATCAACCATTCTTTCCCTTCGTCACGCACCAAAATCGTTGATTTCTCGGAGAGCTTAACTCCTTGCCCCGCTAGCTCTTGAGCGATTTCAGCACTAAATGCTCCACTGTTCAAAGTGTCAGCGTGGTTTGCTCCCAAGATAACGGCATCGCTTTCTTCCTTAGCTTTAGTTGGAGATGTAGTTTCTTCTCCACAACTCGTCACAAATACAACCGCCAACAGTAGGAAACCGACGGCCAACCTAATTAGCTTCTGCATATCGTACATACCTCTCCTAAAATATTTTCTAAGTTTGCTGATTCAACAACCCCTGAGTCGACTTGCACTAGATTTAATTCTAACACAACTGAAAGATGCGAGCAACTGATTTTTTAACGGTGGCAACTGAGATCTCCTTCATACAACCGAGGCCATCTAACTGGCAATCGGGTGCCATGCAGGGGGGGCAATCGGGTTTCATGCGAATGGTATTACAGTTAGCCCCGATAGGGCCAAACCGTTCCGGGGCACTAGGCCCATACAAGGCTAAAACAGGAGTGCCAACCGTCGCGGCTAGATGCATGGGCGCGCTATCGTTACCCAGAAATAGATCCACTTTCTCCAGTAACGTGCCCAATTGACACAAGCTGGTTTGCCCGGCAAGATCGATAGAGTCGTGTTGCATCTGTCTCTGGATCTGCTGAACCAGATCGGTTTCTGAGGCCAGACCAACGAAAATAATCACCGATTGATAATCAGTAATTAACCAATCTGCCAACTGAGCAAAACGTTCCATTGGCCACCGTTTGAGCGCAATTGGAGACCCGGGATGAATTGCGACAATAGAACGGTGAGTCGGTAGAGTCGCTAAGTAAGCGTCAGCCCAAATTTGGTCTGTGGCTGACAGATAGAAAGTTGGGAAGGGCGAACCAATCTTCAGTTGATAAGATCGGAGTAGGTCTAAATTGCGGTCGGATTCGTGAATCGAGGTAGAAGTGGATTGCTCTAGTTTACTTTTGATTTGCAGTGTGGCTCGGTCCATGCGATAAGGACTGCTTTTAAGCAGAGCAAGAGTGACGGTTAGCCAATCGCCACGTAGGTCGACAATCAGGTCGTACTGTCGCCAAAGCTTCATTAAGAGTGAGATCGACTGATACAGGGTAAAGGATTTAGCTTGGCGTGAAAAACCGGGTGAATTATAGTAGATCAACCGATTAATTTTAGGATGGGTTTCCAAAACCGCTTGTCCCCAACTACCGATTAACGCATCGGTGCTTGCATTAGGGAAATTGAGGCTCAGATTGTTAAACACTGCCGTTGATAAGAGTAAATCTCCGAAATGGTCTAACTTAATGACCAAAACCCGTTGAGGTGAAAAGTTAACCGGAAAAGTAGAGGTATAAAGTAGTTTTTGAACCAAAAAGGAGCAGAGTAAGGTTACACGCTCAACCGCTTTCCGGTAAAAATCATTTGTTTGTTTCAACATACTGGAGATGCTAGATGTCAAAAATCACCTGTGCTGTCCAAACGCCGTCAGAAGCCTGCTCAACTTGAAGTTGGTGGAAAGTAACACTCTTGATTTCGGCTAACACAACATGGCGGTTTTCATTGCGAGCTTCACCAAAAACGACGGCACGGAGTCGGTTGGGCGAAATCTCACGGATCTCAGTCCGGCAGAAAAAGATCTCCTCGACCTGATGCTGAAAATTAAGTTCACCCAACCAATTCAGCATCAGGTCAGGAAGGGTAGAGGCCGTCACCGAAACCTCAATCAACATCATTTCATCGATAGTATCGAGTTCGGCTGTTACTGCCAGCATCGCTTCCGCGGCATTCTCAAATAGGTCTTTTAGATCTTGACCGTAGGCACGGATACCAATATCCGCAGTGTGGTCTAGATATTCAAATTTTTTCATTGCAAATTCATGGGGGCTCATGTATGATTGGAAATTGGCTAACATATAGAGAAAACACTCCCAGACCACTATTTTATAGATCCGAGATCCAATTTTCTCCGATCTTCCCCTAACCGTCTTTAATACTATAATTTGTTAATTTGTCGAGTAAATGTCAGATGAGGTCAGGGGGATTGAGAATTTATACTTGTTTTTTCAAGACTGATTTAGGGCTAAAATGAAGTAGTATGAGAGTCAGATTGACAGTCATAAAATGTCAATTTGACTTCTTCAATCCTAGGTTGTCAGTGATTCTACAAATTATACTACTTTGTACTTTGGCATAGCAATTGCGACTTAGATCGCTAGATAGCAAGCAGACCAATAGCTTAATGAGAATGCAAGCTTGAACCAAGTTCCAAGGAAATGGATGATGATTGACAAACCAATTTTGGTCGTCGATGATGATGTCGCAACTGTGACGGTGGTTTGCGAAGTACTAAACCGGGCGGGATATGAGACTCTGTCCGCTAATGATGGATACGATGCTCTAGCCCAGTTTCAGTCTAACACCCTCTCTTTGCTGATCTCCGACCTGGAACTACCAGACACAACAGGATCAGATTTACTCCGACACATCCGCTCCCGTGCCCCTGACTTGCCAGCCATCATTATGAGTGCCAACCGGTCATTAGATACCCGGCTAGAGGCAATGGACGCAGGCGCCTATACCTTTATCCCTAAGCCAATTTATCTCCCCCAATTCTTGCAGTTTGTTGAGAAAGCCAGAGTCTCTGCACCGGGTATCCAGATGGGCATACCCGGATCACAACAAACCTCTACGACCACGATTTCATTTAGTCAACCGTTATCGTCTGGCCAAAAACATCATTCTGAACGGAGATCCTTTTTCTTCAAATGGACCAAAATTATCAAGTTTCGGAGATAGGAATTTTAAAAATATGAGTAAAGTCATCGGAATAGACTTGGGTACAACCAACTCTTGTGTCGCTATTTTAGAAGGTGGAGAGCCAAAAGTCATTGAGAATGCTGAAGGAATGCGAACTACGCCATCTGTTATCGCCATTACCGGGGATGATGAGCGGCTAATTGGCCAGGTAGCTAAACGGCAGGCAATCACTAACCCGACAGATACAATTTCCTCTATCAAGCGGTTCATGGGTCGAAAGTACGACGAAGTTAAAGCTGAGACTAAACGAGTACCATACCAAATCTCAAGCCATAAGCATGGGGATGCCTGGGTGACAATTGCAGGTGAGTCGTATTCTCCACCGGAAGCTTCAGCCATGATCTTGCAGAAAATGAAGGAGACTGCTGAACGGTATTTAGGTGAATCAGTCACGCAAGCCGTGATTACAGTCCCCGCCTACTTTAATGATACCCAACGCCAAGCGACTAAAGATGCAGGGATAATTGCCGGGCTAGAAGTTTTACGCATCATTAATGAGCCGACGGCTGCCGCTTTAACCTACGGGCTAAATCATCAAGATCGTTCTAAAATTGCCGTCTACGACCTCGGTGGGGGAACGTTCGATATCTCGATCTTAGAAATCGGCGATGGTGTTTTTGAGGTTCGAAGTACTAACGGTGATACCCACTTGGGTGGGGACGACTTTGACCAAGTCATCGTTGACCGGTTAGCAGACGATTTTCAGGCGGATAATGGCATTGATCTAAGAAAAGATCCGATGGCACTACAACGACTGAAGGAGGCAGTGGAAAAGGCCAAGTGCGAACTCTCTACCACACTGAAAACCGAAGTCAATCTACCTTTTGTAACCGCCGACGCAAATGGAGCCAAACATCTCAATGTCACACTTTCAAGGGCAAAATTAGAGCAATTGACAGCCGACTTAATTGAACGAACTCTTGAGCCCTGTCACAACGCTCTCAAAGATGCCGGCACCAAACCAGAAGAGATTAATGAAGTAATTCTAGTTGGCGGTCAGACGCGGATGCCAAAAGTACAAGAGTCTGTCAAGCAACTGTTTGGTAAAGAGGCCAGTAGAGGCGTTAATCCGGATGAGGTAGTTGCGATTGGTGCGGCAGTGCAAGGTAGCATCTTGTCCGGAGATCAGGATGTGAAAGACATTCTGTTGCTGGACGTAACACCTTTGTCTCTTGGGATCGAGACATTGGGCGGGATTTTTACCCGCTTAATCGACCGCAATACTACCATTCCAACGAAAAAGTCTCAGATGTTTACCACAGCTGAGGATAATCAGAGTTCAGTTGATGTTCATGTGCTACAGGGCGAACGCGAGCAAGCGACCTATAATAAAACAATTGGTCGCTTTCGGTTAGATGGGCTGCCACCAGCCCCCCGCAGTTTACCCCAGATTGACGTTAGCTTCGACATTGATGCCAATGGGATTTTAAGTGTGGCGGCCAGAGACATGGCAACCGGAA
Source organism: Candidatus Poribacteria bacterium (assembly GCA_030748495.1). Classification (GTDB taxonomy): domain Bacteria; phylum Poribacteria; class WGA-4E; order WGA-4E; family UBA9662. The sequence continues at coordinate 55,034 of JASMLX010000005.1, forward strand.
ACGAGCAAAGTATTACTATCACAGCCTCTTCTGGATTATCAGAGGAAGAAATCCAACAGATGATAAAAGATGCTAAAGCCAATGCTAGCCAAGATCTACGTAAACGGGAAGAGTTTGAGGTTCAACACAAGGCCAATAGCCTGATCTATGAAACGGAAAAGAATTTGCGGGAGTTGGCAGAGAAGATGGAGCCGTCGGTGAAAAATGATGTTGAGGCCGCAGTTACAGCCCTGAAAACGGTCTTAGAGGAAAACAATGGCAATGGTGCTGAAAATAACATCGAGCAGATCAAATCTCACACCGATTTATTGATGCAGGTTTGGCACCGTGTTTCAACAGATCTATACCGGCAAACCAGCGCAGATAGTAGTGGTGAATATGGAAGCGAAAACACCTCTACCCCCTACCAAAGCCCCCCTACTGATACTGATAAAGAGGCATCGTCAGATAGCGAAGAAGAGGTCATCGATGCCGATTATGAGGTAGTAGATAGCGACGATCGCTATGCCAGTGACCGTCGGTGACTCCGATTCTCATAAGTTAAAACTAACGTGATCAGATCGACTTACTTTTCTTCTCCCCTCGTTAGCGAGGGTGAATAAGTACATCCAACGTATTCGGCTGCAACCTGCCGATCATCAAAGGGGAGGCGAACCCCTTCAACTTCCTGGTAAGTCTCATGCCCCTTACCCGCGATTACGACTAAATCCCCGGCCTCTGCTATCTCAATAGCGCGACCAATCGCCGTTTTTCGATCGGCAATCATCTCGTATTTACCGGATACTCCAGTAGAGTGTATCCCAACCATAATCTGACGAATAATTTGCTCTGGGTCTTCGGAGCGAGGGTTATCAGATGTCAAAATCGTATAGTCAGCGGTTTTGGTCGCAATCGCCCCCATAATTGGGCGTTTAACTGCATCTCGATCCCCACCACAACCAAACACAACAACCAATCGTTGATCTGTCGCTTCTCGTGCCGTTTCCAATAGGTTTTGAAGCCCATCAGGTGTGTGTGCGTAATCGACAATTACCGTAAACGGCAGGCCAAGATCTACAGTTTCAAATCGTCCAGGAATGACGGTCGTTTCGAGTCCGGTCTTGATGGTTTCCAAGTCGATTTGGTAATGTAGGCCAACGGAAGCCGCAGCTAGAGCATTATAAATATTGTAATTACCAAGCAGTTTCAGCCGGATATCGATCTTTCTTTGAAAGGAAGCACTACTGCTTCCCACGCCAAAAATCATTTGAAAGGTCAGTCCCGATGAGGTCGGTAAGATGTTGGTAGCAGTTACATCTGGATGTCCATTGAAACCATAAGTAATCGCAGGTGCAGTTGAAGTTATTTCGATTCGATCTGTTATTTTAACAGGGAGGTCAGTATTAATAACAGCAACTCCGGACGAGTCAATTTGTTCAAAGAGCCGAAGTTTAGCCTGAAGATAGTGCTCCATCGAAGAGTGATAGTCTAGGTGGTCTTGTGTCAAATTGGTGAATACTCCCGCCTGAAACTTGAGATGGTCCAGTCGATACTGAGCTAACCCTTGAGACGAAGCCTCCATGATAACATACCTAAGTTTCTGATGACGAATATCAGCGAGAAGGCGAAACAACAGGAGTGGGTCTGGCGTAGTGGTTTGACTGGGAAGTGAAACTTTACCGTACCGGTAACCGATAGTGCCAATTACGGCTGAATTGAGTTGGGCGGCCTGAAGAACGGATTCGATAAAATAGGCTGTCGATGTCTTGCCGTTGGTACCGGTAATTCCGATTAGATCAAGATCCTCTGCGGGACGGCAGTACCAGTTGGCGGCAATCTGGGCCAGCGCGGATCTGCCATTAGCTACCTGTACATATGTCAAGTTACCGGGGATGTCAGGAACTGTTGCTTCAGCGATGATCGCCGCCGGCCGGTTTGAGATTTCGGCTAACGCTAACGGTATGAATTGGTGCGCATCAATTTTGACACCTTTGTAACAGATCCAAGCAACGCCCGCTTTAAGTTTTCGGTGATCGCTCTCTATCCCAAATACTTCCCGGTCTAATCGGCCGATAATTGACTTGGTCTCAACCTGCCGCAGTAAAGTCTCCAATTTCACTCTTATACAATTTCCTTAGTAGTTGCCCGACTGTGCAATCAGGCCAAAAGTTGGATGATCGGTGGAATCTGGAAAGCTCGCGGCGTCGGCGACTCGATTAGCGATAGATGTCAGGTGACGTAAAGTTTGGCCAGCGATTTTCTGGAATACAGGTGCGGCTACTTGTGTACTAAGTGGTGCACCTTGAGGTTCGTCGATAACCACAATAATCGAAATTAAAGGATCCTCAGCCGGTAGAAATCCGGCGAAACTGGCGATCACTTTTCCTTTGACATAGCCCTGGTTAGCAACTGCTTTTTGGGACGTGCCTGTTTTACCGGCAACTCTATAACCATCGACCTGGGCGTTTTGACCGCTTCCTCGTTCCGTCACCTGTACCAAGATTTCGGTGAGCGCCGTAGCTGTCTCAGGCGACATCACTCGCCGAATCGGTTGTGGATGAAAACGTTCAATTTCCTGATTACCATGCGTCAAAACACCAAGGGCAACGTAAGGTTGCATCAAAACCCCTTTGGTAGCAATAGTATTGATCGTATTCAACATTTGCAAAGGGGTTACAGAGATCCCCTGACCGAACGGAACCGTCGCTTCTGCGTATTCATCCCAGATACGGAGGCCGCGCAATGCCCCCTTTTTCTCAAACGGCAAATCTATCAATGTTTTTTGTCCAAAACCGAAGGCTTCAACATAATGGGTTATAGATTTATGGCCGAGCTTTTGCGCTGTTTTGACAATCCCGATATTGCTCGATTTTTGAATAATTTGGCTCAATGTTAACCAGCCGTTGGGTTTAACATCTTTAATGGTGTGGCCATTTTCCAGGTAATAAGGACCCATCTCACAGTACTCCATCGAGTCAGCGGTCGAGATCTGTTCGTTAATCACTCCGCAAGCCGTCACGATTTTAAAAACTGACCCCGGTTCGTATTGCATCCAGATGGCCATATTTCGCTTATACGACTCTGGACTCTGAGCATAATGGTTAAGATTATAGTTAGGATAGTTGGCCATAGCCAAAATCTCACCGCTTTTGGTGTGCATCACAACTGCAGTTCCGGTAGGAGATCTCCATTTTTTGCACCCTTCGAGTAGCGCCTGTTCTACTATGTGTTGGATATACCCATCAACTGTTAAGATAATGGTATGACCCCGATCCTCAGCCTCGATTGGAGATAAGATTGTAGAATTATTGTCCTCGACAGGGTAAGTAGCATCGGCGACGATATTATCAGTTTCATTAACTATGGTAGCATTATCTAACGGTGAAAGTTGACGATCATACTGCCTTTCGATTCCTTCGATACCGAGTCCTTCAAAGTTTGTTGCTCCGATGACATGGCAGGCCAGTTCGTTACTAGGATAGTGCCGCTTGCCATAGACTTTGTACTGAATGCCACGGAGTTGTCGTGTTACAAAGCGAATATCTTCTAGTTGAGAGTAGGGAATGTTACGTTGAAGCCAAATAAACTTTTTCCTTTTCTGATGAAGTTTAGAAATTAGTTCAGTTTCTGTAGCACCTACCACAGGTGCTAATTGGCGAGCGGCTCTTTCAGGTGAAGTGTCAAGAAAACTGGGGTCGGCCCAAACGGAAATCAAGTTTCGATTAATGGCCAAAACGCTACCATTTCGATCGACGATTTTACCTCTTTTTATTTGAGTATTACTGGTATGAGTACTAAATAGATTGGCTCTTGCTCTCAGTTGATCGCCATATAGAACTTCGATATACAGTAATCGAACTAACAACCCCCCTAAACTGAGTTGAATTAGGATCAAGGCGTACTTGGCCCGTCTACATAAACGTGTCAAATCACTAGATTCTGTTTTGACTTTAACCATTCTCTAATTGCGTTTTTCTTAAGAAGAGTCATTACACACAACGTCTCTACTCTACTACATCTGGACAAAGGTGTAACGGCAATTGCCGCCACATCACGATTAACGCTGATCAATATAGAGCAGCTTAGGCAAATCAGCCGGTGGTACCATCTTCATTTCTGAGGCTAATTGATGGATTCGAGTGACGGCTGTCAGTTCCGTAACTTCTATCTCTAACTCGCTAATCTCGTTCATTAATTGGTTACGTTCTCTATCTAGTTCTGCTTTCAAGTGGTGGAAAGTTCGGTTGTGATAGCTAGAGAACCAGGTATTCAATAGAGAAATAGCAACGAAAAAAATAAGAATTAGGTATGGAAAGGCATTGGCTGAGGTAGCCGATTGTGAGTCGTAACGTAATCTATCCAGGGACATCGATCAACAAACATGAAGTAGTATCTATACCTATCCCCAATCAAGGATAGGTTTCATCATCTTATCAAGTAACTTGATGTAAGCAAGATAAACGTCGAGGGGTCGATTCAAGATTCAAGTTTGTCTGCTGAATTGATTGAGAATGAGGCTTTAAATCCGGATGGCTGCACGAAGTTTAGCGCTACGAGCACGTGGGTTTTTTGTGATCTCATCTGTAGTCGCTGTAACGGGACGTTTGGTTAAGATTTCAATCTCAGGTTGATGGTGACAGATGCAACTAGGAATATCGGGCGGGCAAAGACAGCGACTGGCCAACCGTCGAAACGCATGTTTGACCAATCGGTCCTCTAACGAGTGAAAAGAGATAATACAGAAACGACCACCGGGCTTTCTCAGCCTTTGGTATCCGCTCTCTAATAACAGTTTGAGGTTTTCTAATTCATCGTTGACAAAAATGCGAAGTGCTTGAAAGGTTCTGGTTGCCGGATGAAGCGAGGATATATGCGTAGACCTCCGATTCCGCCTGCGAAACTTTGATCTTGGATAGACAGAGGTGACTAAATCGGCTAGTTGAATAGTAGTATTAATCGGTTGTTGGCGACGATAGTCTGCAATTCGATGGGCGATTTTTCTGGACATTCGCTCTTCTCCGAATGTCCATAAGATATGTGCAATCTCCTCAGCTGGGGCATTGTTGACAATTTCACGGGCCGAGAGAGATTGGTCCGGATTCATCCGCATATCCAGTGGTCCTTCCCTTAAAAAACTGAATCCTTTTTCTGCTTGGTCGAGTTGCATTGAGGAAACACCTAAATCTACCAGAATCCCATCAAAAGTCTGATTGCCCAGTTCGATTGTCGATAGATCAGCGAAATTCCCCCGAATCGCTCGAAACCGGGAACCGAAGGTTGATAAACGGTCCGTCGCAATTTCTAACGCCATCGGATCTAGATCTAAACCGATTACTTGCGTGTTAGTGTGTGATAAAATTGCTTCGCTGTGTCCACCAGCCCCCAGAGTTCCGTCCAGGTATACACCTCCGGACAAAACTTGTTCTGGACTCCGGTCGGAGAGTTGTAGAAAGGCCATTGTCTCAGAGCAAAGTACCGGAATATGAGAAGACCGGGTACCCCCATCCGCATAATTACCAGGTGGCATCTATCAAATAACTCGCATTTCAGAATCGGCTTTGAACTGTAGTCTCCTGATCGCCTCTGATTTTACAGGAAATCGGCAAACGCCTTTTCTTTCCCTAGGAGAAGCGAAAGATGAACTGGCTCCACCGGTACGAGATACATCTGTCAGGTTGGCCTGATTGGGGTTGCACCTTGAAAGCCCTAACCCGATTATTCGATTATCGATTCTATTTTAGCTTATCCGCTGAACTCTAATCACTATACCGGATCTAAAGGGAGCACTAGATTTTTTCAGGTCGTGAACCGGATACCTATGAACTCTCAAGGACATCGGGGATCATAGTTTTCTGTTTTCATTCTAATTTTACACTCCCATACTTCCGTTCGGTTCAAAATAAAAGGTGAGAACTAATTGGACGTTGATAGATTACCCCGATGGCGGCCATCCGATCCAACATAGCCTGAAAAAGGCCAAACAGTGATTTGAGCCATTTCAGGTCAGTAATAATTTTCTGGCACTGGAAATGGAGTTGGTTGACATTATCTGGAAAGTGAGCAAAGCGGTGGTCGTGATCTTTAATCTGCAGATAGGTACTGGTCAGAATGTTGTTATGGATTTGTTCTTTCAATGGCTGATCGTCCAACAACTGTTGGACCTTTTGTGGGTGATTTCCCTGGATTACAAACTGGCTGTCGAACTGATAATCGCCACTCTGGATGACCAACCCGCCCAAAGATTTCGCTAAGTAACCAAACATCAGTGGCCGATAGATCTTCAGGCGTAGGTCTGATTTGACCGAAAAGGCAGCACGAATTCGAGTCCGTCGCCTGATCGAAATATCGCAGGCAATTTTCCATTCCCGGTAACGACAAACCACCATTCGTCTATGGCTCACTCCGATTACTTCGCCCTCCACTAATTCGGCCAGTTGTATCCACAATTGGTCTCGGTCTAAGCGCAAGCCGTTACTCGATGTAGCCGAGATCCCTTAATCGGCCTTCCAGGATCTGTTCCTCTTCCTCGGTGCTGTCTTGCATCGATAGGTGTTGGTAGTTAGAGCCGATGAGTAGATCCTCATAATGATTGCGATATAGCTGTGGATCGAGACAATTCAGATCCTTCCCGTCGGCTATGCTTCTGAGGACCGAGTGCCCGGACAACTCGTCCTCACGATAAAAAACATCGCCATCAGTGACAGACCACATTCTCCTGCCGTTCGGATCTCGGGGTAACTCTTCACCATCGACGGTCATGCGAGAGGTAACACGATAATGTGGCATCTCCAGATTAGAGGCCTTTAGAAAACCGACCCCATATAAACTATCTAGTTCGGTTAGTACCCAACGATTTTGTTGGCTAGTTTGCTCCGACGAATCCAGCCAATTTTGCCCGTAGCCGTCGTAGCCGGTTTCGATCCCGGCTAGAGAGGTTATGGTCGGAAAAAGGTCGATCATTGACACTGGCTGATCAGCCGGAAACGAAATCTGCTCCACACCAGGAATATTGGCTAGCAGAGGGACATGCGCTACATTTTGATGCAGGACATCACCGTGTGCCATCACTTCGGTATTAAACCCTTCGCCGTGGTCGCCAAAGATAAAAATTGCCCATTGATCCAGATCCAACAGTTTTAGGATTTCGACTAATAAAAATTCCTGAATATGGGTAACGGCTGCATAGTAGTAGCGAAGGGCTTCTTCGGTTTGCCCAGCCTTGACCATTGCGCCTAAATTGGGGGCATTGCGCACACCGCTTAGGCCGTAGCCACCGTGTGTATACCAGAAATGCAGAAAAGAGAACTTGGGTTGATCGGCAGGCGTGATTAACGATTCAATGATCTCTTCTAGAGAGCCCAAGTGTTGGCTTTTGGCTTGCGAATCCCGGGCCGTGATATAAGATTCAAAGTCAAGAAAGCGAAAAACCTCTGAACGCTCAGATCGACCGAAGGCGTGGTATCCTTCGGCTTCAAAAAGTTGAAACAGGTTCTGAACCCCGCCAAACATCTTAAGGTAAGTCTGACCATACAGACCATGCTCAAATGGATATAGCCCGGTGAACAAGGAAACATGCGAAGGCCGTGTAGCCGGAGCTGTGACAAAGAAGCGATCGGCCAGTGAAAAATCCTGTGTGAGTAGGTCAAACTTAGGAGTGTTGAAACTAGGATTGGTTCTGCCGAGTGCATCGTAGCGCCAACAATCAATTGAGATTAATAGGAACTTTTGGATCTGTTTTGCCATCAAAATATCCCGGTAGGAGTTAATTTAGTCAATTAATCGTGCGTTATATTGCCGTGGCGTATGCAGGTAGCTAGAAAAGTACTGATCGTTGGTGGATTCTACCCGGTCCGCCGTATAGATGAAAATAGTATCGCGATAAGGATCGTACAGAATCACCTCCTCCCTATCATTGCCACAAACGTTAGCCGGGAAACAGTGGTACCAACCCATTTTACCACCGGAGGGTGGAGGCAAGCCTGGAAAGGTAACTACCTTTTGACCCGTTCCATCGTAAAGTGCCGCTGGACTGTAAATCAGGTCAGTACCCCGATCGTCCCAACAAATAATCTCCAGTCCGGTATTATTGGGTGACTCATCAGCTTGGAAACGGGACAAAATCTGCCCTCGATAATCCGCAATCAGCAGGTCTGGATGGTGACCATTATAACGAATTACTAGCTGCCGTCCCTCAATATCTGCGCATAACTTGCCGTAGCGGACCTCCTGCCCATGTGGCACCACCTCGTGCCCTAGCTTCAGCAGGTGTTGACCGTTTCTATTCAGCACCTGCCCACCACCAGACATAATGGCCGCGGGTTGATCTTCCCACTGATCAATCAGTACGGCATCCAGATGCAGACCTAAATCCTTTTCCCACAGCGGTGTACCATCGTTATCCAAACCAAAATGGCCACCATTAACCTCATCTAATTCATCACCGTCAAGATCGCCAACGGCCAGGATATAGGCCGCATGCTTGGAATAGGTGTACCAGCGACTCTCGTACTGCCAGAGGAGTTCCAACCGGTAGTTGAAGGCTAGGATATGATTACCCAGTTTGACCACGAAATCCTGAGCTTGTGAATTACCTGAAAAATTGGCCACCATTAACCGGTGGTGAACATAGTTGGATAGATGCAACTCGCCATCGATGTAGGCGTTACACTGTTCAAGAACTTCTGGCTTGGCGCGATGTTTGATTTCGCCTGTCTGCCCCTCCAGAATCAACAGTTCCATCTGCGACATATCCCACGGATCGGTGGCCGTGTTTCCGCTTAACAAATCGGTGTCAGCAAAGAGGCAGATGACTTCTGATTTCCCATCTTGGTCAATATCGTAAACCACCACTGGGCCGGGCCTACCGGGTGACGTAGTCCTCAACTTATTGCTAGTTCTTGCTTCCATCGTTTCTAGATCTTTAACTCCGAAAGACCAGAGCGGTTGGCCTGCTAGGTCGAAGGCCCCGATAAAACAAGGCTTGATGCCAGCCAGCGATTTATAAACTACAAAATCGACCTGACCATCTCCTGTCAGATCGCCAATTCGAATATCTCCACCCCAGGCTTGGGCCGCCAAACCGTCAGCGGCTGGACTGTGTGATAGGAATAGCTCCGGAATATTGATTTTTTGGTATAGAACTGCGGACTTGTTCATAACGCTTTTGATCGTTTTTCAGAACCCAATTACGAAATAGTGAATGTTGAATTCTTTTTTCCTAAATTCTTCACTTTTACATTCCCGTTAGGCTTATTCTATCAAGCTTGTTCTGATTGGACAAGTTCTAATTTTTTCCCTATCAATGACAAGACCTTACTGAAGAGGGGAGAAGACCAAATTACTTCTCCTTATAACGGCAAAGATTTAATATAATGGAGCATATTAGTGGGCAAGTTTAAATTGTATTTAGTTTTGAAATAGCTTCTACTGAGTAACTATAAGATCTAATATAAAAGTTCTACATTCAACGGGTCTATGCTAATCCATAGGTTTGTCTCAAAACAGAAAGTTTGTTACACTCTGATTCAATCTGTGCAAATTAACGATGGCACGTTGCTATCGAGTATGCCTTAAATGCGCTTTACGACTAACCAGAAAAAAGCACACGATTTCAATCGCCACATTAGCTTCAGCGCAAGGGCTAGGTCAGGAAAAATCCGTTAATCACGTTGTAGTGTATAAATGTAACGTTATAGATCACTAAATGAAAATGACCTAAGAATCTTTTCTTAAACTCAAATCTAGTAATACCAAAAATATCGAAGTCTTTGTATTTGTTGAGTAAAGCTCTAGTAAACGCTTTGATATACTTTTTATAATCTGCTGCTGTTAGCTATCGAAGTTTCTCAGTATCAGAGCCATAGGTCAATGTTACAAAAATAATTTCATTTTCATCTGACTCTGCACGATCTAGTTTATTAACTATGTTTTTCAAGCCTTGTCTCGATCCTATAAGTAAAATCTGTAATTTCTTTTCCATCAGCACGAGGTCGAGCAATCGTATTAACTTTGCTGCTTTTCTTTTTTATTTCAATTTACGATGCGTTTCTAAATCTTGTAACATTGTACTCAATATCATCTTTTTCTCCATAATCAAAGACTCGTTGTGCCGATTTGATCTTATGACTTTGAGTTGCATTGAGTAGTATCTGTGCATTTATTCTTTGTCTCGTTTGGCTGTCTTGGCTGTCTTGTCTGTCTTGATAGAATAAAACTCATGGTAATATATTCTAAGATAATAATTGATCCTCTATTTACCACTAATTGATGCTGAATCTTCAGTCCAACAGGCTGTTAGTACAATGGTGTGTATGCATATGAGAACCCCCGGAACGTTTGGCTGTGGTGAGTGAGATTGTTGGGCCGGATTTGTTATGTCCAAATGATCTTTATTTTTGACCGCTCGGAACCGGAAGGCCAATTGCGTGGCATTGGGATTTGTGGTCTTTCCGTGGCACTTATATGAGCAGTGTAGGTAATTCAATCGAGGAAGCGTCCATTACAAATAGTTGGTTCTGGACGATGCGAATGCTGCAAATGGCTGCCTGTAGGTGATTCAAGGAAGCTATCGTTTGGGTGTTGTGGAGTATGAGGACGCGGGAAATGATGAGTGTTTGTTGCGAAAAAAGTGACTATGACCGACGAGATGAGTAAAAAGGCTATCTTTGTGGAAATATCAAAGGGGGCATTGTTTTTTCAATGCTTATTAGATTCAAGATGCATTATTGCATGGCAGTATGCCCAATACATCCAACCGATTTCGCCGAACGTGTATTGTGCATTGTATGAAGGCGACGATTCAGTCAATAGACTGTTTTCAGCTATGTACGGACAGGACCTGAGGAAAGCAGTTTGGATTAGGATAAAGCGTTGGGACGGACATTGGGCAAAAGAAGAGACTCATATGCTAGAGATTTCGCAAGTGGATTAATTGGAGGAAAAGATGAAGCCGAATATTTTGATTATGATCGCAGATGATGCGACCTACAATGATCTGACGCTTTATGGCGGGCAGAATGTGCAAACACCCAATATTGACCACTTAGCACAACAAGGATTAGTTTTTAATCGGGCGTATCTTCCTGTGGCGATGTGCAATCCCTGTCGAACGGCATTATATACAGGGCTTCATCCGGTGCGCAATGGTTCGTGCTGGAATCATTCGGCCGCAAGGCCGGGCACGAAGAGTATTCCGCACTATCTGGGCGATCTAGCTTATCGGGTGGGTTTGTGTGGCAAAAAGCATGTGGTGCCTGCGGAGAGTTTTCCGTTTGAAAATGTGCCGGGTATTGAACCCAGCTGCGTACATCCCGATCCTGAGTTTAATGTGGAAGGAATCCGTGAGTTTATAGGACGAAATACAGATGAGCCGTTCTGTCTTATAACAGGGTTGATTGAACCGCACGCACCGTGGACGGTGGGTAATCCGGGGCATTTTGATAAGGATACATTAAGGTTGCCGCCTTATATGGCAGACACGCCCGAGACACGTGAAGATTATGCAATGTATCTGGCGGAGATCGAAGTGTTAGACCAGGAGATTGGCGAGATTCTTAACGTACTGGATGAAACGGAACAAGCAGATAATACGCTGGTTATTTTCACGTCTGAACAGGGTTCTCAGTTTCCTGGCTGCAAGTGGACGAATTGGAATACAGGGATTCACACAGGATTTGTTGTTCGCTGGCCGGGGCAAGTTTCACCTGGACGAACAGATGCGATTATTCAGTATGAAGATGTTGTGCCAACATTAATCCAAGCCGCCGGTGGCGATCCTAGGGCAATGGATTTTGATGGGGTGAGTTTTTTGCCAGTGCTTCAAGATGGATCAGAAGATCACCGCGAGTATAGTTATTTTGTGCATAACAATATTCCTGAAGGTCCACCTTATCCTATTCGGTCTGTAACGGATGGCACGTATCACTATATTCGGAATCTCGCACCAGATGCGATTTATATCGAGAAACATTTAATGGGACAGAATAAATGGCATCAGTATTGGCCGACATGGATTGTGGATTCGACGTTTAATGAACACGCGCGAATGGTTGTGAATCGATATATGCATCGCCCAGCGGAGCAGTTGTATTGCATGGACGATGATCCTTATGAAATGACTAATCTAGCGGATGATCCAGAATACACGAAGGAGAAAAAACTCCTATCGGCGGAACTTGATCGATGGCTGAAAGCACAAGGTGATCCGGGGGCTGCGATTGATACTGAGGAACAGTGGCAAGCGGCTAAAGAGGGGCAGCATTTTGAGCGACTGGTGTAGATTTTTAGAATCAGTAGGAGCCGTCTTATTGGTTGCGTTTGAGAGTATGTTTTGTGATGAACTCCCTAGAAGGCGTAAGTGCGGAATTCCAGACCACCGATCGAACGGTTTTGGCACAGATACTAATGGAGGAAACGATATCATTGGAGATAATTAGCAGAATATTAAGGCGTTGATCCTCAATACAGGTTACTCCCACGGATGGAGGATGATCTTCGTACTCTGTTGTAACGCGGAAATTTCCATCGCTTGCTGAGTTCTGCTCATTGTTAGGGTGTGATTGACTAGTAGATCTAACAACAGCGATTTTTGAGCCACCTTTAACAAAAATGGAGATAAGTTTAGATTGTAGTGTCAAACCCCCATCAAGGTCAGCTCTGTAGCAATGAGATCCAGACTAACTCGAAGTGGTGTTTCTTCTCCGCACTGTCCGACAAAAGCGACCTGTCCACTCCGACTAGTTGTATCAATACACAAGCGATGCGCCTTGATCTGCCCCCAACAATCCAGTGCGGTATCGCCACCAATTCCATGAGTTGTTCTAAGGCTCTATCCTCAAATGGATTGACAACAGTATCCACACCCATTTGCCGTGCACGTTCCATTCGCTACGGAGTTCCTTCTACCGCGAACACCCTTGCTTCACGAAATTGGGCGTTGGTAATTGCGCCCAAACCGACGGGACCAATTCCTATAATGTAAGGCTGTGCTGAATGAATCCACCCCTATCTTCTCGAACGCACTGAAGGATGCTCCTAATGCACAACAAGCTAACGAGACTCGATCGTAAGAGATATCTGCTGGAATCTTGGCAACATCCATGACGCTTTCGAGATGTGCTGTGCGATAGTGGAGTTTCCGTGTTCTGATCCACTAAAGTGGGCAAAATTATAGTTGTGCAAACAGTGTATGTAGTCACCCGCGATACAGAGCAAGCATCTATTACAAGGGTATTGTGGCATAATCAAATCACTACCCGGTCTTTACGACCCTACCCGGTTGCGCGCCTTGACCACTTCACCCGCACCTTCATGACCTAGGAATCCGGTTTTGTGACCATGCTCAAAGGCGTAATATTCGGTACACATCGGGGAGGCATGGATCTTGACCACAGCCTAATCTCCTTTGGCCCGTGGATCTGGAACTTCGATCAGTTCTGCCTGCCGATGACCTGGAATAATTGCTTTCTGCATAAAAAGCCTTCATCATTACAACATGAAGACAATAAAAAAAGGTGACACGCCCTCCCGGGCGTGTCACCTTTTTTTATTGTCTTTGCGCTAAATTGCGCTAACTAAAGCTACTTATTCTTTACCTTTGGTTGTAAATTTGACAGTGCCACCTTCGAGTGCATTGCCAGCAGCATCTTTGACACCACCAACGGTAATGACGTAAGTCGTTTCATTGGCCAACGTTTTACCCGCTAGCAGGGTCAGCGTTACTTTCTTGTCTTCCCACTTAGCTTCGGTTCCAAGAACCTCGCCACCTTCCGGCTTCAACTCAGCTGTGCCTTGGCCAACGGCCTCGCTAAATTCAAGGGTGATGCCTTTTTCGTTGAGTGGTGCCGGATCGACATCTTTGGCACCGTTTTTGACATTACCGCCAGAAATCTTGGGTGCTGTTTTGTCTGCAGCTTTCAACTTATAGGCCAACGCTACAGGGCCACCAGCTGAACCGTCTTTGTTTGTCCAAGTAATACTCAAATTGGCAGCGACTGGAATAGTCCAGTTCTTCCCACTTCCCGTAGCTCCGGCAACGGATTCGACAGGTTGATCAAAGGCCAACGCAATTGTTGCATTGGCAGCAACTTCACTGCCCGCTGGCGGTGTTGCCGTGACGGTTTCTGCTACGGGGTCACCCTCTTCTTCATCACCACCACCGCAACCAAGGGAGAACGCGGCTATTAAAACAGCCATCATTAGCGCTAAAGCTCTCAAAGTGTTTTGCATCTTTTTGCTACTCCTTAACAAAATACAAATAGTTTTAATCGAAGCGAAATCGTTAGGTTAATATGTCTGTTCTCAAGCTGGAATTGCCCGGTGGACCATGCCCTTGAGAACTCTGAATTGCCTTATTGTAAAGCACCATAAGAATTTCGTTGCATAGTCTAACAAAGTTAGTTAGCTTTGTAAAGGTAAAACTTCAATTTTTTTTTAGAAAATATCTTTTCGCCCAGGGCACATCAAAATTAAGACCTAAAATAGATCCATTTGTTCACCTTGAACATAGGTTGCCTGAAACTCTGGAGTGGAGTCGGATTTAGTAAATGCTTCCACAAAATCAGCTAATCCTTCAACTGGTGCCGCGACAGCACCAGACTTTATCAATTGTCTCGTGCCCACGGCCATTAGGTGATCCCGATTGCCCCAATCGATGGCACAGACAAATCGATCTTGCTCTCGGGCAAAAGCTGCAGCTCTCATTGCACCGCCGCTTGCAGCAGACTCGACCACAATTGTAGCCAGGGACAATCCACTGATAATCCGGTTCCTAACGGACAGGTTAGCTGGCGATGGAACAGTCGGGAAAATATGCTCAGAGAAAATAGCCCCACTTTGATAGATCTGCTCTGCTAACCGCTGATTTTCAGGTGGATAAATCGACATTAGATCATTTCCCAAAACGGCACAGGTTAGCCCTCCGTTGGTTAAAGCCGTTAAATGAGCGGTTGTGTCAATCCCTTGTGCTAAGCCACTTGCAATAGTGTAATCTGCTTGAACCAACAGGGTTGCTAACTCTAGAGTAACACGAATCCCTTCTTCGGTCGGTTCGCTACTACCGACAATGGCAACCGTTGGTTTTTGGATTATCCTTGGGTTACCCCGGCAAGCTAAAACCGCTGGCGCATTTGAGATTGGCTTCAGCTGTTCTGGATAGGTGGTATCTTGGAGGCAGATGATTTGGATCCCTTGCGACTCATACCACTCGATATGCTGGTGTAGGTCTGCTAACCCGATCCTGGCTTTCAGTACTTTTGAGGCAAGAAGTGGATCAAACAGTGGCAATCGTGAGATTTCAAGTAGATCTGCTTCAAAAACTTTTTCGATTGTTCCAAAACGCTCTAACAGATAGCGGATGCGGACTGGTCCAATCCCCTCAACAGATGCTAAGGCCAACCAAAACTCCTTGGCTGTTTCTGGTAGCTTTGCCGAAGCCGTTTCCATCTTAGTTGTCAGAACTCTGTTGCGTCACCACTTGGGTTACTTGATCGAATTGTGGTTTCAACGCCGGATAGAGATCTCGATAGATCTGGTAATATTGATTGTAAATCTCCACATTCTCGGAAATCGGTTGGGTACTAGAGGTAATTTCAACCATCCGGTCGGTGGCGGATTCAACACACTGATAGACGCCGGTTCCAACGCCAGCCAGAATAGCAGCACCAAAGGCCGGACCTTCAGCAATATTAATGGTTACGACCTCCGCTTGATAGATGTCAGCCTGAATCTGCCGCCAGAGTGGAGACCGTGCTCCTCCGCCTGTAGCGTAGATCTGAGCCACCGTGGCACCCAGATCCCGAATCAACTCCAGCGAATCTCTCATGCCGTAGGTCACCCCTTCCATTACTGAGCGAATCAGATGCGACCGTTGATGACGCAGAGTCAAACCGAAGAAGTTGGCTTTAGCGTTAGCGTCGGCGTGCGGGGTTCTTTCACCGGTCAAGTAGGGCAGAAAAATTAGGCCTTCACTGCCGACCGGTGCAGTTTCTGCTTGTTGACCTAGAATTTCATAGGGATCTACACCTGCTGCTCTGGCCTCCGCTACTTCTCGATCGGCAACTGTATCTCTAAACCAGCGGTAAGCTCCTCCGGCTGATAGCATCACCCCCATGATGTATGATTTATTTGGAACTGAGTGGCAAAAACTATGCAGCCGAAGGTTAGGGTCGACTTTAACCTCGTCGCTGTGTGCTAAAACGGCACCAGAAGTCCCCAAACTAGCTGAAACACGTCCTTCCTTGACAATGCCGTTTCCGACTGCACTGCAAGCGTTATCGGCGCCACCGCCTACAACCGGTGTACCAGCTTGTAGGCCTGTTAGTTCCGCTACCTCCCCGGTAATCTGACCGCAAACATCAACTGATTCGTAAGTTTTCGGTAGGAGATCAGAATCGATACCGAGTAGATCTAATACAGGTTGTGACCACATCCGCTCTTTGACATCGAACAGCAACGTGCCGGCAGCATCTGAAACCTCCGTGGCAACTTCACCTGTAAGACGAAACCGGATATAGTCTTTGGGCAAAAACATGGTCGATGTTTGTTGATAAATCTCGGGTTCGTGCTCTCTTAACCAGATTACTTTCGGTGCTGTGAAGCCCTCCAAGGCAGGATTGCAAGTGCTCTGTAGCAGCAAGTCTCGGCCAATGGTCTCAGTGATATAGTGACATTGATCTGTGGTTCGAACGTCGCACCACAGAATTGAGGGGCGCAAAACTCGATGGTTTTTGTCCATCACTACTAAGCCGTGCATCTGGCCTGAGAGTCCAATCCCTTTGATAGCTGTTTTATCAACTCCGGACTCTGCTACAACCGTCTTGATGGTTTTGATTGTCGCTTGCCACCAATCTTCCGCATCTTGTTCGGCCCACTTAGGTTGGGGAGTGTGCAACGGATACTCTTCCAGGGCACTGGCCTGCTGATGCCCATTCTCATCGACTAAAATGGTTTTGGTGCCTGTGGTTCCAACGTCAATTCCAATTAAATAAGGCATATAATCTCTCCATTCGGTAATCTAGCAATCTATTGTTCTCGAATTGGTCAATTCGACATTTGCTCCAGCCGTTTTAAGATCTGCTCCAGTTGATCTAACTTCTGTCCATAAACAGACCAGCTACCAGCCCTTTGTGCCTGGATAGCTTCCTTAAAACTGGCATTGGCTTGCTTGACTAATCGCACGTATCCCTGAAAACTAGCATCTGCCCCTTCATCATTACCCGTCATCGTCGAATTGGCAGGTGATATTAGAACCGATTCAGTTGAATCGACTAAGTCTGTAGCTTCAGCCAACGATAGCTCTGTAATATTAAAGAGTTTGCGTAAAGCGTGGTCTAGTGTCTCGCCCCATTCCACCTTTTCCTTGTAGCCGACGACCACACGTCGCAACTCTGGAATGGCAGAATCCTCGTTTTCGGATTGGATATAGATCGGTTCCACATATAAGAGTGAATCGCTGATCGGGATTACCAAAAGGTTCCCCCGTAGCACGCGCGAACCTTGGGTGTTCCAGAGGCTAATTTGCTGCGAAATATCGCCTTTTTGATCGATGAAACTTTCGACCTGCATCGGTCCGGAGGCTAACTTCCCTTTTGGGAAACGGTACAACAACAGTTGCCCATAGTGCTCCGGGTCGCACCGGGCGGCCATCCAGGCGGTCAAGTTGGGTTTATCTTTGGGTGTAAATGGGAGCATTAATACAAACTCCGCTTTTTCTTCGCCCGGTACTTTGACAATCACATAGTAGGGTGCTACCTCTTGTGTATCTACCGACGCTGTCTCCTGAACCGGCATGGTCGGGGCCAACCCGAACTGAGAAGGCGTGGTTGGTGCGGATGTTGTCCGACGGGCCGAACGACTGTAAATTTCTTGCCCAACTTGCCACTGATCTTCCTTAGCGTAGAAGGTGGTCGGATCTTTCATATGATAGTCCAAATAGGCTTTGGCTTGAATCGAAAACAGGGTCATCGGATACCGGATGTGGTGTCGTAGATCTGTAGGCATGGCAGAGATCGGCTTCAGTAAATCAGGGAAAATCTGCTTATAGCCGACAGCCATTGGATCGTCTTTATCATCCATCAGATAGAAGTTGACTACACCATCGTAGGCATCAATGGTAACTTTAACCGAGTTGCGAATATAGTTTCCCCACGGCTTTTCACCGGGGTTAGTCTGTAAGCGTCTAGCTTGCCGAATTCCTTGCCGTTCCGCAACAGCCGCTCTAATCCCGTGTTGCATTGGTGTGGCATAGGGATACAGGTAGGTCGTGGTGTAAGCGTCGATCATCCAGACCAATCGGTCACCGTGAACCACTAAATACGGGTCGCGGTCATAATGTAAAAAAGGGGCAATTTTCCTGACTCGAGACAGAATATTACGGTGGTAAAGCACCCGGCTTTTCGGCGTAATGTGTCCTTTCAGAACAAACTTGATCTCATTATTAAACTTGATGGCATAGATAATTCTTCGCCACAGAGAGGACAGTTCCACACCACCTTTCCCTTGATAGGTATATTTTTGATACCGTTGTTGGTCCAGTGGATAATCGAACTCCAGACCCTCTTTTTGGCCCAATGTCTTATTACCGGTCGGATGCGTAATCACATAATGCTCACTCTGTTTATTATTGTAGAAACCGGCTTCACCGTAATAGATTCTAGGTTCAAAGTCGGTGCTAAACCGGTCAGACCACTCTGATTCGAAGTTGATTGGGTTAATATCACGAATGTACATTTTCGGTTTACCGTTGTCACTGATGTCATCACTATCGGTTTCAGAGACGGGGCTCATCACCACCCCATAGCCGTGCGTATAAACGTAGGTACGTTTGAACCAGTCTCGTCGGATCTCTGGCATATCGTCGATATTGAGTTCTCGTGCCGATAGCATGACCTGTTGCAGGCCATCTTTCATCCTGTATCGATCGACGCCAACCCGGACAAAATCGTATTGGGGGCGAAGTTCTTGCAACTGCCGATAAGTTCGACGCAATGGTCGCCAGTCCCAGAGACGGATATTGCGTATTACCTGCTGATTAACAGTTTCGTAAATCTGATCGTAAGAGAGTGCACTAGCGAGCGGATACTCCTTTTCAGTTACGGTGTCGTCTCCTAAATTATAAGCTTGAAGGGTTGCTTTGATATTGTAATTAATATATTCTGTTTCCAGGTCTTGGGCATTGGGGTTAACCCGCAACTCCTGCACGAAAGAGGGATACATATTACCTAAAACCCCGACCAGTAGCAACGCCCCCAATCCACCTAAAGCGTAGCGAGTTGGTTTGAAAAAGAGGCTGATGAAAAAGGTTAAACTGCTGACAACTGATAGCCCCATCATAATACGAAGCAATGGCAAGCGGGCGTGAATAGCCGCGTAGCCACTTCCACCTTTAAAGTTTTTGTTATTCACCATATAGAGCAGATCATACATCATAAAGCGGTGTTGCCAAGCGTAGATCACTAACGTTAAGCCAATTAGAATAAACAGATGGGCTTTGACTTTCGGCGGCGGTTCTAATTGATTACGATCACTGAAAAGTGCCCCGTGAAAAAAGTAGATCACGCCTGTGATCAACGTCATTAGGAAAAATAACCCTAATAAGCTACCACAGATAAAGCGTAAGAACGGCATCCGAAAAATATAGAACCCAACCGGTTTGTTGAGGATCGGATCGTAAGTGGGGGCTAACAGGATCGCTTTGCTTAAGTTTAGATTCTCAACAGACCGATCCAAGGAGATCTGAGCTGTATCGACCGTGGTTTGGATCTTTTGGATAGTAGCTGTTTCCGTAGTCTGATCTGTTTTAATCTTAACTGAGTCACCAACCAGCATTCCTTTGGCTTCAAAATCGGCTCTTGGAATTGTAATCGTATTTCCGGACGACGGTTGGCTCAACCTGGTAGATGAGTGAAAGTCGATTGTCTCGACATCGAAGTAGCGCAGAAAAATCTCCCATCGATCGCTGGCTGAGTAGCCCGATAAAGCACTATAGGCACAAGCTAAGAGAACTAAACCTGCGTAGACCAGTTTTCGTAGATCGAAGTCCAGCCCACTGCCAAGCGGAAAGGCATCCAGAATTTCTGGATTGAATCTGGACGGGGCTAAACGCCATATCAGATAGAGATTTCCCAAAGTCAAAATTAAGAAAATCAGCCCCACTAACCCTCCGACGAAGATCCGGGTAAGCAGAATTTTGCTATAGATGGCATCGTAACCGACCATCTGAAACCAAAGTAAATCGGGATAGATCCTGACTAAGGCTGAAATTAAACCACCCAGGATGGCAATGATAACTAGAAAGCTCAAACTTCTAAAAATGCGCTGGTCCATATTTATTTCACTTTTCCCTTTCTTGTTAGTGAAAACTCGTCAGTAAAGCAACTCAACATGACGTTCTAATCCCTGCCATAACTCGATTTTGACAATTTGATAAACAGGTCTAAAAGGCTTGTCCTAAGCCGAAATGGTAAATAGGTTTAACCTCAATACTTCGCAGATCTGTCCTTCTAGCTACTGCGAAATCGAGCGAAAAATAGCCTAACCGTAACCGCAACCCAATTCCAAGTGAACCTTTGATGTCGTTGAGGTAATAGCCGTTTCTTCCTCGTTTGAGAGGTTGGTACGGGTTAGCCTCATCAAACTCAAAAGGTGACCAGACCGTGCCGAAATCAGTGAAAGCTAATCCACGAATTCCACCAATCGACCAAGAGAAAGGCCAGGCAAACCTCAACTCATCAATGAAAGGCACACGCAATTCAAAGTTGAGCATTCCCATTCGTGTCCCCCAGAATCTTTCATAAGGATAACCTCGTAAGGTGTCAATCCCACCCAGAAAGAATAAGGATTGGTTCCGGCCAAAACTGCCACCCAAAAAGGCACGGGTGGCAAAGGTGGATCTGCGACCTAACTTGAAGTATTTTCTGGCATCGAAAATTACATTGGTCAGATCCAGATCACTTCCAAGCCGGCTAAACGATCTCTCTAAGGTTAGGTTCATCCGTTGTCCTGTAAATGGCCCGGCTTGATTCCAAATGGTAGTATCACTGATCAACGATGTAACCCCTAAAAACAACAATCCTCTCGGTGGGATACGCAACCCGGAGTTATCGTAAGGATCAGAGAGATAGGCTTCAGGCAGGCTGGGTAGGTAGTAATTATAAGTGAAAGGGGTTGTATAGACCTGAGTTTGTAAATCCAGGCGATGATAGCGATTAAAAGGATAACTGATATATCCAGCCAAACCGGTAATTCGCTGAAAGATACCGCCTCGACTTCGAGTCGAACCGAACAGATGGTATTCATGGTAATTAAAAATAGAGGCGCCAAAATCGGCCTTTTTAGCGAAGTAACCGTAGTTGGTAATGAAGTCCGGGGCATAAAACTGGGTTTCACCATAGATTGACTGTCTCATTGCCGAATGGTTAGAGAGGCTAACACCAAAGCGGTGATTGCCCATCATGTCGCTAGCGATCATGTCGGTGGTGTTGCGTAATATACCGTCTGCTCCCAGGTTGAAGTCACTAAAAATCGCATCTACAGCCAGATCGGTTTTATATTTGCGTTTGGCAACTCGTCGAGGTTTCTTCGCCGGTGTTAAGGTGGCAGTCTGAATTTCAGTCACGATGGGTGGATCTAAAACTTCAGGCATTGACGAACTATCCGCTAGAAACTGGTCTTGCTGCGATAGAATATAGACGTCTTGCTTCCCATTTTGATAGGCTGAAAATAAAATCTTTTTTCCATCGGGTGAAAACTGCGGTGAAGAACAACCTACCATCAAATTGGTTAGCCGGGTAAAATCGATATGTTTTGTGACCTCACTGTTAATAGTAAAGAGGTCAAAGACACCGCTAATATCTGCGCAGAAGATCAGCTTGTTGCCATCTGGGGACCAACTGGGAGTAGCGACATTGTGTTGACCGATATCAATCACCTTCTGATCTGTTTCGGACATGTTCAGAATCACCAGTTGGTCTTTGCCATCCCGCTCTGAAGTATAGGAGATTTTATTCCCGGCTGGATGCCAGGATGGCGAACTGTCGTTAAATGGATCGTTGGTTAAATAATCAATCTGCTGTTTGATCAGATCTAAAATAAATAGATCGGTCTGCCCATTTTTAAGGGCAGAAAAAACGATTTTCTCACCGGTTGGGTCATAACAGGGTGATTGAACCGAGTCGAACTCTAAACGAATACGGGTCTCTAACTCCCGGGTGATCACGTTGACGATCAAGATATACATTTCATCGCGATAGTTAGCGAAAAATGAAATTTTGTTTCCATCTGGCGACCACGAAAGGGCGTGACCATCAGAGCGGATATCTTCGTACTTGCGGCGAAAAAAGCGCTTGCTGATCCGAAACATTCGTTTCCCATCCTTAGCCGAGACCAAGACTACTTCGCTAAATCCGTCGTTACCGGTAATATAAGCCACCAAATCTCCACTGGGAGACCAAATCGGCTTGATACTGTGTGAGTACTTGGAAGTTTTTGTTAGATTTTTAGCGATGTCTTGTGGGTAGGCTTTGTTTTGAACCAGTGGGAAATACTGTTTTTTTACTGCCCGTTGCCATTTTTCATCGAATTCCTCCAGAGGAACCCCCAAGACGGTTTTCATCGATTGATCCAGATCTTTGGTTCGACTCTGCCGCAATTCGTGCATCAACTCTCCCACTTTTTCCCGTCCATAGTTTTCGACTAAATGGCCGATAGCCGATTGGCCAATTTTGTAACCAAGATAGACCTGGGAACCGAGAATATAAAAGTTCTCCAGCAATTTCAGGGACACAATCTGGTTGTTTAGAGAGGCATCACGCAACACCATTTGTCCAACTGCATCAACGTCGTTGGCAAAGTAGTCTGCTGATCCTTCGATAAACCACATTGGAGCACTGTACAAAAACTCACCGCTATAGATTCGGGCAAACGGTTTCTGGTAAATAATATCGTACTGAAAAATGTGAACCAGTTCATGAAAGATCACTTCACGGAAATCTTTGAGAGATCCTGTAAATGGGATCACAACCCGCCGTTTGAAAATCTCAGCGAACCCACCAACTCCCTCGCTTAACTCATCCAAAATAATATTAGTGTCGCGAAAATCAGTATGGGATTGATAAAGAATTAGAGGGGTTCGGCTGGTAATTTGGTGTTGAAAGTCCTCGCTATGTTGCTCATAGGCTTCTTCAGCAATATCTGCCATGATCGGCACCAATCGAGTCGCACTTTCATAGTAATAAATGTCAAAATGTTCAGTGCGGTGGATTTGCCAATCGTACTGTTGCCGAGTCACCTTGTTTTTACCAAAGTATTGGGCTGAACCGAAACTTGTCATCCACAAAAAAACAACTGACACGATGAATAGGCGGGAAGGCATAGGCAGCACGTTACAGAGCATTTTCATATTCTACATCTGGAGGTGGTGATTATCAAGCGAAAAGGCGGTTACTATAGCTACAGAGATCCCGATAGGAGAAGTGGAAAATCCAATCACTATTGGTATATAATTGACCTACTATTTGACAAGATGCAGATCTACTTTTCGGAGCTTAGCATACACTAATGTCGGTCATGGCCGAAAGGCAAGAACAACTAGGACGCAGTCGAACTCGCGCACTTTCAGCAATCCTGATCTCTCTCATCGTTCACCTGCTTATCATTAATATTATGGTCTTCATCCCTCAGAAAGTAATGGTAACACGGGTTGATAAAATCGAAATCGACTGGTTTCGGGAGCAACCTAAACAGTGGTTACGAGTCTCCAGAAACAAACCGCCATTGGTTCAACGGGTTCATAAACCCGACGAAAAACTGGCTAATGTGGCTAAATTGAAAATGGCTGAATCACCGAAGAACAAAATTACAGAGGTGGTAGAATCCAAAGACCGGATCATTTTTAAAAATCGAGATCGGCAAAAAGCACCGTCCGCCGAAAAAATCCCTGACCTGATGACCGCAGCTAAACTTCGTGATGCTGAAGCCTCCAACTTGGAACACCTGCTGGCCAACCCGGGAGAAACGGGTGGTCGCGGCAAGGTGACAGGCCGAGATCGAATGCGAGGACAGCGTGATGGAATGGATCTCGTGGATTCCTTAGGTGACTCAGCTGAGGGGTTACTGGGAGGTGGTGGTAATCCTGGCATTGCGGACCCACTCGATATCATCAACTTTCTGAGTGAATTTGGTGGTCCGCAAAAAGTAGTTTTCTGCTTGGATGTTTCCGCTAGTATGGGCGTACCGTGGCCCGGTCGCCAAAAGATGGAACTCGCGACCAGTTCAATTAAAGATGCTATGCTGGCCTTGGATGATGACGATCATTTTAATATTATCACCTTCTCAGCCACCGTTAACCAGATGGGAAAAGAGCTGATTCCCTGCTCGATGGATGAGGTCATGAAGGCCATGAACTATCTGGACCGGTTCACACCACAACGAATTCAGGAAAATCTGGGAACAAACCTATTGTCGGCGATCGAAAAGGGGCTAGATTTGGGGGCTTCTATTCTCATTGTTGTCACTGATGGGTTGCCTGCTGCTCCCAAAAATAGGAGTATTTTCGTCGAAACTGATCCCGACAAGATTCTACAAGCAGTCAAAGAAAAAAACCAGAATCAAGCCAACCTATTTGTAGTTGGCTTAGAGATAGATCTGCGCCGATCCCCGCACGCCAAATTACTGGTTTCATTGGCGAACCAAAACTACGGTAAAGCTAAATTTGTCCAAACTGAACAAAAATCTCAGATAACTGAACGAGACGATAACGTCCCCGAGGCAGGGGGCACCAGCCTAGAAAACTAAGTGCCATGCCAATTAAACTAATTGCTAAAGTTGCCACTCATCCATTAGCTGATTCCCCAGTTGTTGTTATTTTATCTTGCGTGGCTGTCATTTGTACTATGCTCTTGCTGACAATTGGTCCTTCAGTGAGGCAACAGCAGAAGAGCCGAAAACAACCCCCCAAAATGTGGATTAGTCTGCAAAGTGTGCGGGTCGGAATCAACGGTGTCAGCGTAGATGCAGATATAATTATCAAAAATAACAATCAGAAGCCGGTTACTCTTAACAGTATTATGCTCTACTTTACGGAAAATGACGAAATCCATGCGCTGGATGTCACTGTTTATGGAGCAACACTCCCTGCCGAACTCAAGCCGTACCAAGAACTGGATCTGGGCTTAAACAGCCTCGCTAACCGTCCATTGATGGAAGGAATCGAATCCGAGGCTTGGGCGCTTTGCGAAATCGACGGTCAGTCTTTGGAGTCACGACACACCCTGTTCACTATGTAGTCGATCGCTACCAGCTAAGTAGATTAAATTGATCCGTCCGGGTTGGATATCCACGTCCTCCCAAACATAATCCCGAACGGTTACACCGACCTAATCTATTTTCTGCTAAAATCGACAAGTCGTTTCCCCTTTTGGCAACGAGCCGCTAGACTTTAGGTTGCCGGTTCAATCATCAACATGCCCTATTTCCTTCAGATAGAACGCCTCTGGTCCATTTCCACTGATCATCTTAAACATACATCTTCTAGCCATACGCTATTGGAGAGTGCGAATAGCCAGAGGGAGACATTCCCTAATCACTGGTACAACGACTTTGCTAGACAGTAATTTTGGTGGATAATAATTTTATCAAACAGTATAGTGTCTGTCTAGCTGGTCTTGATGAATCAACCACTTACCTATCTAAAAACTGAAGCGACGAACAAAAAGTAGGAGTGAGCTATGGGTCAAACTCAGGATAACAGTTCAAATAAATATTTTAATCGTTATGTTGCCTTACTTGCGATGGTGGGTGACCCAGAGTTTGTCGATTTCCTGGCGGAGGCTCGACCTCAAGTTGTGCAGATGGGATTTTATGGACCTCAGCTTTACGCCCTTGGTGATACTGATTTGGGTAGTGGTTATCCAATGAGATTGCCGGTTCGTGGTATCGACCAGGTGTTGGAATGGCAAAAGGATTTTAATCAACAGGTCCATCGTCTGGGAGGAAAAGTTATCGGTCACTTCTCGATGACAACAACTTGGGGAGATCCAAAAGAAAAAACAGGGTTCTTTGAGTCTTACGATGACTCCTGGCCCACGAATCTGCTGGGTCCTAAACCCGTCGAGCAAATTGCCGATCTGGTACAAAAATCAGCCGATGGTCTGATGATCGTGGGAGACCGTTACGGATTTCCATGGGTAGTGGGATGCAGTAATAATCCGCATTGGCGTCAATTACACAGAAAGATGGTTGAGATCGCCATTACCGAGTGCGATGTCGATGGATTCGTTTCACTCTACAACTATAACCACGGTTGTGCCTGCGAGTATTGCAACCAAGCCTTTCGAATTTACCTGAAGAATCAGTATTCATCTAGGGAGATTCTCTCGCAGTTTGGCATCGACGATATAGCGGAGTTTTGCCTGGACGGGAAACTGGGTAAGGTCGTCGGTTGGATTGACACCGACAGTCCTCACCCGGTTAATTTACAGCTTGAAGCGATGCGTTTTTCTCAATTGTCCTGGAAGCACCATTACGATGAAGTATTCGTTAAAACCGGTCGAAAACTGAAACCTGATTTAATCCTGGGTTCATGGAACCATCTCGGGTTTGTCGGTCATCATGAACGCAACGTAATGCCGAAAGAGTTGTGGGGTCGAGATGAAGATTTGTTGTGGTACAGTTCTGGAGGGCAGTTCGGGACAGTTGCCGAGGGTGATGCCGGTATTCGGATGTTGAACCTGAAATTTATATGGGAACTCTCAGGTCACAAACTTCCAGTCCTTGGCAGGTATGAAGGGACACGAACGCGAGCCAGTATCGCTGAAGGGTTAGCTTGCCAGGGGCCCGGTATGGGACTGTACTGCAATTGGAAAGATCCTGACGGCAGAAAAGCTTTTATCGATTATTTTCATTTCGCAGAAGAGTTTGAGGCCTACTTTCATCCGGTAAAAAGTCATGCTGAAGTGGCCTTGGTTTTTCCACGCCAGTCAGTTTTAGCGGGCGATGACCAGCCTGTCGAACGTTTCCGCCAAATAGGTCAGTTTCTGATGGACGAACATGTGCTATTTGATGTTTTATCCGATCAGAAAATCTCAGCTGAACGGCTGAATCAGTATCGTTCGATTGTCCTGACTAAAACGGTAGCGCTTAGTCAGAATCAGACTGACCTACTGGCAGAATACGCAGCGCAAGGAAATCCGGTAATTGTTACGTCAGATAGCGTTGGTCCTGTGGATGGGAACATTCGACCGGATTGGTTCACGGAGCATAAAAAGATATTTTCTATCTCGCTGGATAACCGCTCTGAACTGTTGTCGTTGCTACGAGATGAAATCAATGGCGGGTTATCGCAGTTTGATACGATGTGGGCCGTTCGTGTCAATGCTTACCAGCAACCAGGGCGGATTATTATCCATCTGGTAAATTATAACCGCATCGAATCCGAGGCCGGTGGGCCGGCTAATGAATCTCCAATCGCCACCATCGACATCGGTGTTAATCTGAGATTGAGAGAATGTCATAAACAAGTTACAAGGGTTACTTTTTTATCGCCAGAACCACCGTATCGGGAAGATTTAACTTGGGATCGAGAGGAGATGCAATCGCAGGATCGACTGCGTTTTCAGATCAGATCGATGTTGGTTTACGGGATTGTAGTCATTGAACTAAGTGAATGACTATTCTGCCCCAGAAAGGATTCGGAAACAGTAGAATTGTCACTCTGAACTCGCATTTTGCAAACGTCTGCTTATACCTAAGCTCGTTTTTTAGGAGGAGAGATGTTTCTCCTTACATTTGATGTTGAAAGCGCCTATGCACTCAATCCAAACTTGGAATCTGAAGAGAACTGGGAAATCTGGTTGGAAGAAACCTTGACCAGTGTCGAGCAGATTACTCGCATCCTAGAACGGCATCAGGTGCCCGCAACTTTCTTTATGGTTGGAAAAGTCGTTGAAAGAGCAGGAAAGGAGCTAGCAGATTTATTACAAGACGATCTACTGTTCGATATTGGGTCTCACACTTACAGTCATATGGGGATTTTGAGTGACCACTCTGAGGTGCTCCAACAACTGGATCAAGAACTGGTAAGAACATCAGAACTGATCCTGAAATATTTCGGTAAAGAGCCGCTCGGCTTTTGTGCCCCCGGAGGGTTTTACCGGGGACTGCAAGGTCACCCGAAGCAACTCGGCATTCTACGGAACCACGGACACCGATTTATTCGTACTGACGGTGTTGGGCCGCCTGAGCAACCGATGCCAGCTCTTTTTACCCAGCCATATTGGCATATCCAGGATGGATTCCCCGAGTTGTTTGAAGTGCCAGCTAACGGATGGCATTGTAACTTACTTTTCAATACAGGCCATCAGAATGACGGATGGAAACCAGCACCCGGTTTTGCTGATGGAACGATTCTAGAGAGACTGCCGGCCACGGTAGAAGAGGGATTTCAAGCGCGAAGAAAGGAATTCCAGTACGCTATTGATCATAATTTGATTTACGGGCCAGCGATGCATCCTTGGTCGGTATATCGATTTGATCCGGAATTGGAGCACTTGGAGCGGTTAATTAAAATGGCACAAGGTGAAAATGTGCCGATTCTAAATTGTCGTCAATTGTATAATAAATACCGATAATCAGTGGCTTAACCTAGAAACAGAGTTGAAAGCAAGCAGATGTTATGTTTTCTGGATATCGGGCTGAAAGTTGGTATTTGCAACTTTGCCCTCGACTCAATCCCCGCTTAGAAGATGAGGCTCGTGGCGCAAACGGCACTGATTCGTTTAATAATAGAAGGCCTTCTCACCTGTGGTTCAAATTTGTCAACAAGGTCGCCAAACGGTTGGCTAAAACTCAATATCACGATTCTCTGATCAAGGGAGGGTCGAAAAGTCTATGTCAGTCTGGCAAGGATAGACTATAATGAGGCCATCTACCTGCTAAA
Organism: Candidatus Poribacteria bacterium; assembly: GCA_030748495.1. Classification (GTDB taxonomy): domain Bacteria; phylum Poribacteria; class WGA-4E; order WGA-4E; family UBA9662. Next base: position 83,943 of record JASMLX010000005.1, read on the forward strand.
AAATAGACCGAGAAAGCGAACAACCTGCACTTCAACTTCAGTTGGCGTGCGCCTCAACTTAATGAGGAAAGGAGAAACATCATCATGACTATCGAAGAAAAGCTACCACGCACATCTGGTGGCGGGCGCAGTCTTACATTTTGGAGCCTCGCTACGGTGCTGTTGATTTCGACAGGTGTTTTCGAGGTAAAGATTGCAGCACAAACCGTAAAAGAAAATCCTGTCTATCAGGGGCTACAGCCGGATCAATTCTTCACGAAATGGTTTGTCCTGGGCCCGATTACGTTTCCTACTGAGGAGATAACTCCAGATCGAGCAGATGACCTAACTTCAGATGACAAACTCCGCATATCCTCCAAGCAGTTCGAGGCCGATCCTCCCTTTCCGATCACAGATCTTTCCTCAACCAAATCAACCCACCACATTGGTGACCAGGAATACCAGTGGCAATCCGTTGCGTCGGAAAATGAGATCCTAGATCTAAACCAGATCTACGGAAAAACGGAGTTTGCTGAAGCTTATGCTTGGACCGAAATTCACCTGCCGGAACCCAAAAAAGTTTTACTTAGTATCGGCAGCGATGATGGTATAAGAATCTGGCTCAATGGACAACTCGTCCACCAAAATTGGAGTGCCCGTCCAGTTTTGAAAGATCAGGATCTGGTACCTGTTACATTCAAGAAAGGTGAGAATCAACTACTGCTCAAAATTCAGAATATAAGATTAGATTGGGGATTTTGCTGCCGTGTACTCGGTCCTAAATCTCTACCGAGAAAATTGGTCGAGACTGCCGGGGTAGGAGATTTGGATACCCTTGAAATGCTGTTATCACACGGGGCAAATATTGATGCTACCTCCTATGGTCTGACGGCTTTGCATTACGCTAAGATCCGTGGGCGAGAACAGACCGTCACCTTCTTGCGAAAGAGAGGCGCCGATCTCAAAATCCAGATGCCCACCCAAGAGATGGTTGTAGATGCCTTTCTCGAGGAGATCATCAAAGACAATTCGCCCGGAGTTGCGGTTCTTATAGCCCAAAACGGTGAGATCCTTTACCTGAAAGGATTTGGATACGCCAACCTAGAAAATCAGATCCCGATTATGCCACAGACCAAGTTCCGTATCGGTTCTATTACCAAACAGTTCATAGCATCTGCCATCCTGAAACTGCAAGAAGACGGCTTGCTCAAAGTTACAGACCGCCTCTCCAAGTTTCTACCGGACTACCCCCGCGGTGATGAGGTCACCCTTCATCATCTACTAACCCACACTTCAGGAATCCACAATTATACCAATCGACCAGAGTTTTCTTCGGTAGTAGAAACTTATACCGAAGCAGAAAAGATGATCGAGTTTTTCAAGGCTGATAAGTTTGACTTTGATCCGGGAGAAAAATGGTCTTATAGCAACTCAGGTTATTTTCTACTGGGACACATCGTCGAAAAAGTTTCTGGTCAATCTCTGGGAGATTACCTCAAACACCACTTTTTCGATCCGACCGGCATGAAGAATACCGGAGTCCATAGCTCAAAACAGACCCGCAACAATCAGGCCACCGGATATTCCTATACTGGTGGTAGACCTGAGAAAGCAATCAACTGGGAGATGTCTCGTGCGGGTGGAGCCGGAAACCTTTACTCGACGACTCAGGATCTTTATCGCTGGAATGAAGCCGTTTTCAACGGTAAACTTCTAAGTCCGGATACACTCAAATTAGCCTTCACACCGGTGAGAGTCAACGATGGAAGTCAAGGAAATGCCCTTGGCGGTCAATACGGCTACGGTTGGATGTTGACGAAAGAACGTGGCCTGAAAGAGGTTGGGCACAGCGGCGGATTGCCGGGGTGGAGTGCCTACCTGACCCGTTACCCTGAGCAAAACCTGACAATTACCATTTTGGCAAATGCCTCACCACCGGCTCCGGATCTGGTTCCATCAACTCTAGCAGACAGAATTGCCGAGATCTACCTGTGGCAGCGAATGGAACCTATGGAGTCCTTTGCTACGGACCAAAGTGTAGACATCAGTGACGACTATCTCGGTCAATACGACTACACGGGAGGAATAATGACCATCACTTGGGAAAGAGATCAACTGTTTGCTCAACTGACCGGGCAACCCAGGTTCGAGATTTTCCCCAAATCCGAAACAGAGTTCTTCTGGAAAGTTGTCGACGCCCAAATCACTTTCGTCCGCAACAGCAAAGGTGAGGTGACTCATGTTACTCATCATCAAGGTGGGCAAACCCTCAAAGCTCCCAAATTAAAAAAGAGAGACGTTGCCCAGATAGATACAGCTATTTATAACGCTTACGTTGGAAAATACGATTATGGACATGGTGCTATCCTGACCGTAACCAAGGAAGGAGATCGATTGCTAGCACAAATGACAGGCCAGCCAACGTTTGAAATTTTTCCGCGATCCGAGACAGAGTTTTTCTGGAAGATCATCAACGCTCGGGTAACGTTTGTCAAAAACGATAAAGGCCAGGTCAGCAAGGTAATACATCATCAGGCTGGCACTGAAATCCAAGCCTCCAAAATCGATTAAGAATTGGGATTAACATCACAGATAATTTTTCTTGTAAGATTTTTCATCACTAAAAAAACACTGCTTGCAAACCTTGCTCAAGCAGGTCGCCTAGGTTCAAAACCGAAACTATCGAGCATATTTGTCGCACCGGAAAGGCGACTGAGAGAATTGGCTCAAGAGCCATAACTCTCGTTCGTTGCAGGGTTAAGTAGAAAGGATAAGGAAAAAGAACTTGTGGAAATTGCATTAAATTCTATCTCTTCTTTTGAACAATATACAAAAGAACCCAGATCGATGAATCTTCTAATTCGTGAAATAGAAGAAAAATATTACACAAAAGAAGCAGGCCTAACCATCTGTTGCTGTTGATGGCGGGGCCGTCTTTATCAATGCTTTGGGTTTTTCGGGTAGTTTTCGGTAAACTTCTGCTAAAACTGAGCTTGGGTATTAAGCATTAAACTTATGTTCAATTTCTTAGACCTGTCATCGTGTTGCCGGTCGGTTCGTTCGCGCTGGTTGTTTGATCGGTCGATCCGGCCTAATTGGAGGGAAAAGTATTGGGATTAAATAGATGGATTCCGTATTTGCTGGCGACAGGGTTAGCACTCGGCCTAGCTGATTTCTGTGTTAAGTTAGCTGCCAAAAGGGTGTCTAACAGCACCGGCTTTCTGCTTTTTGGAATCTGTACCTTTGTCTTTTCGTCAAGCTGGTTTCTCTGGCAACGCTCCCACCGCTTTGAGCAACTGGTAACACCAACAGGAATTGTTCTTGGCACTGCCGCCGGTATCGGCTTCAGTTTGGTGACCTTGGGATTGTACGCCAGTTTTGGCGCTGGTGCACCTATTTCAGTCGCTTCGCCCGTGATTCGTGTCTGTGGTCTGCTGATTGCCAGTTTCCTCGGACTAATGATTTTGCGGGAACCGCTATCATGGCGCTATGTACTGGGATTACTGTTGGCTGTTAGCGGTATCTTTCTGATTGTGACGAGCTGACTTTACCAAACTCAATCTCAATCAAACAATTAAAGACACCCTCGGAGGAGATTCAGCGATATGGATCGAGAGCTATTTCGTCAACGGCTACTTGAAGACTTGGGTGGGGGGTGGCCAACATTTACAGATCTGAATGTGCAACTAATAGAAATCATCGATGGTGATGGTTACACTATTGAGTCACTCCGCTACCAATCAGAGCCTGGCGATTGGGTGCCAGCATATCTGTTGATTCCAAGTGGGGTATCGGCTCAGCGGCCAGCCCCGGGGATTGCCATTTGGCACCAGCACGCCGGACAGTACCATCTGGGAAAGAGCGAACCAGCGGGGTTGGATGGCAATCCCATGCACCATACCGGTGTTGCGCTAGCTCGTGAAGGATATGTAGTTATCTGCCCAGACGCGCTCTGTTTTGAAGAACGACAAGACCAAAAATTGAAAGGCGGCGACTACGAACGGTTTGAATTTCTGAAGTATGTGGTCAATGGTCAGTGTCTGGCCTGGAAAAATATCATGGATATGAAACGGGCGGTAGATCTACTCTGTCAACGGCCAGAAGTGCTAGCGGATAAATTGGGTTGCTACGGTCACTCGATGGGATCAACCCATACCTGGCTGGTTGGTCCTTGGGAAGAGCGGTTGAGGTGTTTGGTCGGAAATTGCTGTCTGCCAACCTACAAGGCCGTTCATCATCACCGTCTACTCCACTGTTTCCCTAATTTTGTGCCTGGACTCGACGCCTACGGCGATACCCCGGACATTGCAGCCTTAATCGCTCCTCGTCCACTCCATCTCAATTTTGGCGAGTTGGACAGTGGCAGCCCAATTGAAGAGGTGAAACAGGGCTTAGGTGTGATTGCCGAGGCTTATACTCAACAGAATGCGTCTGACAATTTTTCTTACTATATCGAGGCGGGATCCGGTCACATTCTGTCAAATGAGATGTGGGAGCGAACCAAAGCCTGGTTTGGTCAGTACCTTTCATCGGATGAGTAACCTGGGCATGTGAGTATCATGTAAACCTTCTCTTAGAACACTCAACTTCATCCTAATTATCAAATGGAACTTTGAGTTTTAACAGAACTAAAATAAGGGGCTTTATCGTAATGAACGACATGCGTGAGATACTCCGATCGCCAGTTCGGTGACTGTTCAATGTCGCGTGACATATACGTAGTAGGCGTTTGTCACGTGTTTTCCGTCTTTATCGGCGAACCAGGCCTCAAGCTTGGTCTTGCCTGTCTCCAGTTTTGTTCTGAACTTGACGGCCAGCACTTCTCCGTCCTCATTCAAAATATAGTCCACAGATGGCTTGGCTTTAACGGGCAGAGGTTTCTGTTGCTGAAAAGATCCGATTTGACATAGTGCAGAAACGACTGGAAGGTCGCGGCTATAGTTATGAGCCACGGCATATTCGTTGCGATTATAAGGAAAGTTTTCAGATCTTCAGGCACGGGGATGGCCCCCCTAATCGGCGCGTTTGCCTCTACCGGGTAACGCCTCAGCTCAAACTCATATTCACCATCACATTCCACGATCAGGTCCCAGTTACCTTTTGCAGGGCAACCCTCGAGGACCTGATCATGATTCCATAAGTGGTCGATGTCATGACCTGTCAACTTGCAGGGGTCTCCTTGTGTGAGCCGATAATGGTTTCTTTACCCTTGTATGGTAAGCGTCAAGAATAGAGTGCCTGGGTGGGAATAGTAAGCCTCAAGGGGCTTTGGACGATAGCTAGTAATTGTATTTGCGGGCCAATGTTAGAATATAATGATGGTTTAGAGATCGTCAAATAAGCAGCCGAGAAAAGTCGGCTCTGTAGGGAGTAATCAATGACCGAAGTACAAATCACGGTCCAGTT